>NZ_CP184480.1:0-199523 GCF_048632615.1 Pigmentiphaga litoralis | reverse complement strand
CCGCAAGGATGGCACGCCGTCCGCTCGGGAGCGCCTGACCGACTTCATCAAGATGGAACTCGGACGCGACGAGAAGTTCGCTGAGAAGGTGCCTGAGCTGCTCCAGTCGATCGTCGACAAAGGAGCAATCACCATGGATCAGGCAACGCGCATTGCCGAGCGCGTAAGCGAGCTCGCCCGGGACCAGCCGGGAGCTTCCGAAGCACCTGCGGCGGACACTAAGTCGACACCTACTGCACCCATTGAAGCGTCTGAGAAGGCGCCAGCGTCAGCGCCTGGTGATGTTCCTGAGAAAGCGAGCGCTGCACCCGCCGAAAAGCATGGCGACGCGGATATCTCGAAGACCGACTCGGTTGTCGCGCCGGCCGCCGACAAGGCGCCTGCTCCAGCCGAGCAGCTGTCGCTTCTTTCGAACCATGAAGTGTCTGACAAGGCGCCTGGCTCGGCCGGTTAAAGGGACCGACAAGGCAAGCGCCGCGACCGCAGTAGCGACGGCGCCCGTCACCGCTCCAGTCTCTGGGGCGGAATCGAACCACCGGCACGCGGATTTCAACGCCATCAGGCGCTCCTCCAGAATCGAAGCAGTACAAAAACTTTCAACTACATCAGCGCCTTAACCACAGTAGATCGCAGACGACCGCAACCAACGCCTGACCGCTTTGACAGGTGAGTGTCAGATGCGGCCAGTGAGTCCATATAGGTGCAGAGGCAGGGGGTGAGCGCGACCGCTGGGCCAAATCGCCGACATCCAGTGCACTGCCCACGGTAAATCTTTTGGCCGCGCCGGCGCAGCCGGAAGGCCCAAGTCTTGCCTTCGCGATAGGGCTGAGCCATGGCAAGCCTCCCTTCCGCGCGAGAAGGCAGCATGGCTTTGGACCGCGGCGACGCCACGGAAGACGTTGGCGACAAGCGTCGTCGAGATATGGGCCTGAGCGCCAAAAATGGCCCGGGTTCGTTCCGGGGAGGATGGAAAGCGTCACAAAAGACTCCGACGAATTTTGGAGTGCCATATAGGCTCAAACCGACGGCATGACGCGTCGAAACGTGCACGCGCGGCATATCTAATCCACAGGCCGGCTCAGTGGAGCGCAGCCGAGCCCGGTCCACGATTGACAGATGCCTGTCAGAAAAGCAAAAAAGCCCAGCTGAAGAGCTGGGCTGAGTGCTTGATATCTTTGGTGGCTGGCCTGGAAGCCAAGTTGTCCGAGATTGCCTCTCAAGATCCATCCAAGGTGTCGCCCGACTAGGCGATGTCCATCATTGCTGAGCCGGATGCCAAGCAGTCCGTGTCGTTGGCTTCACTGGGCGCTGGTGAAGGCGACGCTGCGACCAAGTCGCTGGCCCGCATCGAAGGGCTGCTCAAGAAGGCGAAGAGCGGCGCATTCGGCGCTGAAACGAGCGCGTATGCAGGAACGCTGACGGACACGCTGGATCGCTGGAAAGAATCCGACCTGGCCAACACCATGGCGTCTGGCACGTCTCCTGCCGTGCACGTCGATCGGATTGATGCCGCGAAAGCCGCAGAACAGCGGTGGCACAAATCACCTGCAACATCGGCAGATTCCGTATAGGTTATTTTGAGAATTCTTCCAACTAAAAGCAGTTTAAGAACGGCTTTCTTGAACGTCCTGATTTTCAAGGGATCAAACTAGTGAAGACGACGGGCGCTCAGGGCATGGGAAGTCGACACGCCTTCCGACAGCCAGGCAAAGCGAATCGCTCCCAGCGAACATTGATTTTGGCCAAGTTCGAGTCCGAGCTTGGACTTGACATGTTGGCTTCTGCCCTTGGCGTGCAAGATAAATCACTCAAAGCGATCATCTAGGGACGCCAGCCAGCCGCCGACGTACGATACTTCCCCACATCTGCACTCGCCTGGACAGAGCAGGCATCCCCTCAGCGATTCTGGACGGCTTGGCCCCCATCACCGGCCAGGTGCTTAAAAAGCTCAAAGGCCTTGCGGCCAGTTCAGAGGACCGCACGCCATTACGACGGAACAACTTTAAGCGGCTTGCTCAAGCGTTCGGCGAACGGCTTGAAGTCTTGGCTGATGCGCTGGACATGCGCAAGGGCAGCATCGTCGAAGTGACAGATGGACGCCTTAGTCTGGATGACGAGCGGTTCGGACATCTGAATCCACGCTTGATGTTGGCGGGCTTTCCTAATGGCTGGCTTAACGAGGCTAGCCACAACTGCCTCGCGAGTTCATGGGATCGCTGGCCAAGCTCGCGGAAGCCGAGCCGGAAGACAACTACGTTGCTGCGCCCGCCGAGCACGTAGTACAAGCGCTGGTGGGCCACTCACTGCCCCCTGCGCCGGCATTAGCACCGACAACATTAGATTCAGCGACAGTGAATGAAGCAGCTGCGTCCAACTTGAAGGCGACCCTATCCTTGAGCTCGGCGAAGCCGGAAACGAGCTTCGGGAGCATCTCCCGGGACCTCAAAGGCGCTGCGGCGCCAATAAAAGCCAACACAAATTCCTTGGAGACTCCTGTGGTGATTAAAGCGAAGAATAGTCTGAGCGCATCAGCGCCGGCAGAAGGGCAAGGACCCAGGGGCGCAAAGCTCATTACATCTTCGGGCGGTGCCCCCAACCTGTCGCGCGGCGTGCGCGATGCCGGCCGGGCGCTGAGGGGTCACCCCGTTTCAATTGCGAAGACAGCGTCCGGGGCATTGCAAGCGCCAGCAGCTTTTGCCTTAAGCGCAAGCCTCTTGGGCAAGTCTCTCGCTAGGGCAGTTGCCCCGTCTTCCGCGCCGGGTTCCGCAACCGTCCACTTGGATTTGTCGAATTCGGCCAAAGAAGCCTCGGGAAGTCGAGAACTGGTCGCTGCGGTGCCACAAGACAGGAAGCGCGCTGAAGGTGGGAACGAACTGACGCGCGAAGCCTCGCTGGCTCGTGCAATTGCCCTGGACTCCTTGCTCGAGACAGCAAGGCGCGGTTCTAAAGTCACGCTCTGGCGCGAACTCCTTGATCGCAGCCTGCCCTACTGGGGCAACATCCGCCGCGGTGGCATCCTGATGAAGGACGACGTCGCCAATGAGATCACCGCGCTGCTCCAGCTTCCTGATGGATGGTTGGACAACCCCACGTTCCCGCCCGCAACAATCGCGCCTTGGGTCGTCAACTCGAGCGTGCCGCTTCCGGCCACCAAAGAGGAAGCAATGCGCACTGCGGCCGCGCCGGCAGCCGCAGCATCGGCAACGCAACCACAAGTACCTGACCCCAGAGGCCGTGGCCCGAAGCCGCGCGAACCCGTCCAGGCAGCTCCTGCTGCTTCGAAGCCCACTGCTCCACCCGCACCACAACCTGTGTCCGCTGCCTCGACAGCAGCTCCGGCAGCTCCGGCCGCTGCTGCCTCGCCCTTCCCGCCCCCCGCTGCACCCGCCAATGCAGGTTTTGTCTGGGCGCCGGCCACAAATCCGTATGCCATTCCAGCTGCTGGCCCGCCAACCCACGCCCTCAGAAGTACCCTTGAGCGTTTGGCAATGGAAGCAAGTTCACCGAGCAGGACGCGATGCGCCTTCTCTACTACGTGATGAACTAGCCCGGCGTCTAGCCGCCTCCTGAGCGTCACAAGGAGCCGCTGCAAGTTTCTTCTACGTCTTGACATCCCTACAGAAGAAAGCTTCGCGAGACATCCATCAGCGTCGCGGCTTAGCGCGTCGGACACCGGAATACGCGCATTGAGGGTCCTAAGCTTGGAAATAATACTTCCGGCACTTGGGCGCCTGATCCAGTCGAAAAAGACCCTGCCCATCTGACGCCGCTGCCGCTGCCGCCGACGTTTGCGATGGCGATCACCCGCTCGTTTTCGCACCTCAGCATCATCGAAGGTCCGCATTACGTTCTAACGCCTTGGAAAGCCAAATCAGCAACTCCTGCACAAGTACTACTAGCTACTGGGAGCCTCAGAGTGCTTTCTTGCGTGCGACCTATGCAGGATATGGCCGTTTCGGATTGGAGTGCACCACGGCTTCAGCAGCCGCGCTCCTGAGCCTGGTCAAGAGTATTCAGTACCCGCTCGTGACACAGGCCGGTGACCACTACCGTGACTATGGTTTCGATCTTGAACGCTTCTTGGGCAGGGATTGTCCTGGCTTTAACGCGGCCAGGCGCCAGTAGCGATTACCTGCTGACTGTCGCCCTTGCTCGGAGAGATCGAAGTCCTCTGGGCCTATCTGAGCAACGCTGTGACCCGTAACCGGGCATTTGTCTGGAGCCATATCAGTCGTCAAGTCCGGTAGCTGGCATTTTTCCCGGTGCACGAATTGGCTTACCAGGGTTTGATCGACTTCACGATGCAGTTTGTCGACTACGGGCAGCATGACTATGCGCCGGACAGTTTCGTTGCTCGCGTGCTTGCGACGGTCAGGGATGACGCAAGCAGTCGGCTAGCACGACGGAGCGGGGACGCGGATCCTCAAATCTCCCAGTGGGCTGAAGACTACTTCTTCGACGATTCGGTGTTTCAGGCGATCTGCGAGTCAGGACGATTGGACTCCAGCGGTATTCGCGCGATCCGGTGGCTGTGCACGGAAGGAACTGAGCGTGAGGTGCTTCGCGGTGATTTGCCGCTCGAAAAGCAGGTCGAGTCTCTTTGGCCGGTGCTCGAGCAGGTATGCCCACATCGCGATCGATCGGTGGAACATAACGTTTGCGCCTCATCGAACAGGTGTGTCTGACGAAGGCGTTGAACCCGGCTGCCAGTACGCAAAGTTCGTGATGGCCACCAGTGTTCACGTACAAGCAGAGGAGTTTGTTCGGGTCTTCGGGCCCTACCAGGTCTTCGAAGCGACGTTCGATTCGCACGAGCAGGCTCTGACCTTTGCCGGGAAAGCCCCGCTCCTCGACGTTGCCATCAAAGACGTGTTGGTGGTCTCGTCGTTGCTATCCGGGAAGTTGAGTATCCGCTTTGCGATTACAGCCGACCTGGATGATGCACGGGGGCTTTTGGCATCCCAAGTAAGTCAGGCTAGTGCCGAGTCTCTTCGCCTGGTGTCTTGACCTTTAAATTCGACGCGCCGCCCTTGGGTGGCGCGTTTGTGCGTGGGACAAAGCAGCAGCGGGCATTGTGGCCATTAACGATGGTGCCGCACCAGTGGCAGCAAGTTAACTCGCGACAGTCCGCTCGGTCTGTGCTGCTTGCTTCTTGGCTCGTTGAGCAACGAATGAGCCAAGAAGGTCTCGGACCTCTGCGTCTTCGGTGTGGAGAGCCTGTAGCTCTTTTGGGCTCACCTTTAGCTTCATCGCCAATACCTTCGCCGCCGAAGAACGAGCGAACGCTGAGAGAAGCTCGTCCTGTTGGACCAAAGGCAGGGACTGGAACCCTTCATACCCTATCTTTGCTGCGGCCGCGCGCTTAGTAAATTCCAGCGTTTTTTGCGTTGCAATTGCAGTCGCCACGCTATCACCTGCTTCGGCGCTGACTTGGTCGCGGATGTCGCGCTGCAAGGCGATCGTCTTTGTGTGCTCACCAAGGGTAAAGTCGCCCTTGATCGCATTGATTACATAGCCCGCGGGCGATTTGACTTTGCCCTGAGCGATTTGGAAACGTGTGTACTCAATTCCTCGCGAGATGCGGTCGTAGGTGTACTCCTCGCGGCGGGCCGCGAGTTCCAGGAGCTGCGCGCCATTGAGGCCGAACTCTCGCTGGAGTACCTCAAAATGCCCGGCCAGAATCTGAAGCGGGCCGACTACATCGTCGACAGTTTTGGATGTGTGAATTCTGAAGGCGACGAAGCCCACCTTCTTAGTCCCAGGCAAGTTCCTCGTTGCGAAGCTCACGTTTAGGTCCGTGATCTGGTTGATTTGTTCAACGGCCGGAACTATGACTTTGGACCGTAACCGCTTGAATTCAGCGTAGGAATCTTCCTCGAGTCCCATCCAAGTTCGAAAGGTTTCGAGACTGATCCAACCGGTAGTTGTCAGTTGGATATGCGGTAGAAGTTTGTCGTACAGCACCTTGGCATGCAGGCTCTTGAAGACGTATCGCAGGCTCAGATAATGCCAGTTGACTGGATTCTTGATGTGCGGATACAGCTGCCAGGGGATTTCGAAGATCAGTCGGCCGTTCTCCATGTCGACGGAATAGATGAGCTGCACTGACGACCACTTTCTTGTGCTCTCGTCAGGATTCGACAGATCTTCGACTTGCAGCTTAGCGCTCTGGCATTCGCCGATCACGCTTTTCAAGTGCTTGTGGTTGCGGCTTCCGTATCCCATCAGCCACTTGAAGTAGTTGAGGTCTACGTCGTAGCGCGGCAGGTGCGTGTCGTAGCCGGTGACAATGAAGTACGCGACATCGATTGCCCGACGAGCCGATAAGCCTAGGTCGGTTATGTTGACGAAGATGTTGTTGCGCTGAAATCCAACTTTTCGAGGGGTGTTCTCGATGCCACCTGGGGCAAGATTCGTATACAGGTTGAACGCAAGTTGAGGACCGTCGTCGAGCGCGGGTGCGACGGCCAATAGGGCTTCGTCTGCCAGTTGTACTTTGAGCGCCGCAGTCATCTCTTCCCCCGTCCCGTGTCGCCTCAACTGCCTGTGAGGTTGGTTCGGGCGGATTATTGCAAGATAAGGTCCCCTCGTCAAAGCTTTCTTAGGGACCTTATGAAGGTTGAATAACGGGAAGCCTTCTTGAACGCGATGAGGTGTTTTCTCAGTGGGTAAGTCTTTTAAGAAACAAACCAACCTACTAACAGGGACGTAAACATTTCCTTTTATTTCAAGGACTTAGGGGCGAAAGGTCCCCGTTATGTTATTGAAAGTCGCTGTTTTTGTGGGGAAAGGTCCCCTTAAATGTGCAGCAAGGTGACCAGCATTGTGACGCTATGGTCCCTGTACATGTGCGAGACCCCGTCAAGGTCCCCGTACATGTGCCGCGAGGGCATATACCGTGATAAACATGGGGATTAAGCGATTTGCGACGGGTTTCGGGTCCCCAAGATTGTGCGCGAAAGGTCATTATCGTCCCCGTATATGTGCGGGCAGGCCGTCTTGCCGCTTGAAACCTCGCATTGCGCAGGTCTTGTTAGCTCTGAGGGTCCCCGAAATTGTGCTGTTTCGGAGTGCGGGTGAGTGTTGGGCGAATACGTCACACATGCTATTTGGACCCGCTACCGTTCGACTCTTGTCACTCGCGCTGCACCTATCCCACCGTGCAGTAGAACACGATGGCTGATTGCCTTACAAACCTGTTGCCGTTCGTGCTTGTAGACCACCTGGGAATTCAATGTGCCAAGGTGTATGCGTCTATCCATGGTTTGGTGGACTATTTGCGAGCACTTCACCCATTCTGAGTCGCATCGGCGCTAAGGTCCCTGATTTTGTGCAGGCCGCTGCTTCACGTGGCCTTAGGTAGGTCAAAGGTCCCCAAATTTGTACACGAATTGGTGCTCAGGGACCGAACGCCTGCAAAGGTCCCCTAATTTGCGCACCATTTCGTCAAAGTGGCGGTTTTTGCGAAGCATTCTGAGTGGCTGATTTGACCAACCTCGCAGATTTACACCATTGAGGGTCTATTTTGCCTACCTAGTAGGCGAATTTGCCGCCGCGTGCAGTGGTCGATGCCATCGGAGCGGCTCCGCGACCAAAAACGGGGACCTTACAGATAGCTAGCTTTTTCGACCGATCTGCTGAATTGCTTGTTCCTGCTCAATCGGCACTTACGTGCGTTTTTTCAGGAATTACTTTAACCTTGCGGCTGTGTTCAATTCAGCGGGTAAAAGCCATGTCTGTTAGTTCGAAAGCTCTCATCGATAGGAGAGTTGGGCTCCAGTCGGTGACCAAGTTCAATACGAAGCTTCAGCGAATCACTGAAGAACTTCGTGAGCAGATTTTGGCTCCCCAACCGCGCAAGAATCCGCCCACGTTTACCTCTTCCCAGGTTGCCAGCATGTGCGGCATTGACCGCAACCGGTTCAACTACCTGGCCAGCAAAGAGGGCAGCACGCTGCCCGCCGGCGAGGGGCAAGGAAACCGTCGATCGCGAGTCTATTCGCTCGCAGAGACGCGCGAATGGATCCGCCAGGTCGCGGATATTCCGAAGACACCACTGGAACGCAGGGGAGTCGGCGCGGCCAAGATCCTGATCTCCTGCAACCTGAAGGGTGGTTCGTGTAAAACCACGACGGCCATGAATTTGGCTCAAGGCCTAACGTTATTGAATCGGAAAGTGCTGATCATCGACGTCGATCCTCAAGCGTCTATCACCGAATTATGCGGTATGTACGCGGAGAAAGAGATTGGCGAGGACGATACGGTCCTGCCGTATATCTACGATCAAGACTTCGAGCTCAAGAGTGTCGTGCGTCCGACCTATTGGCACGGGATTGACCTGATTGCCGCCCATCCAAACTTGTTCTCAGCGGAATTCAAGATTCCATCGATGATTGCAGAAGGGGCGGAAGGGTTCGTTTTCTGGCGCCTGTTGCGCTCGGGCCTTGAACCCCTTCGAGCTGACTACGACTACATCATCATCGACTCTGCGCCTTCATTGTCATATTTGACGATCAATGCTCTCTTGGCCGCCGATGCAATCATCATGCCGCTGGTGCCAGAAAGCTTAGACTTCATGAGCTCAGTCTCCTTTTGGAGCTTGTTTTCCGACCTGGCTACTAGCTTCGTCGATCTTGGCGAAGACAAGACTTATGACTTCATTACTGTGCTGCTGTCCAAAGTAGAAAATGGACCAACATCGTCGGCATCTGTAGTGAAGTCCTGGGCACAGCGAGCGTATAGCGACTGGCTCCACACGATCGAGATTCCATCCAGCTCGGTGGCCAGCAGTTCTAGCTTGGCACTGTCGACAGTGTTCGACATGAGCAAGGGTGATGCTGCCGAACGATCGCTCGCACGAGTGCGAGATCCGATGATGGCCTTCTGCCAGTGGGTTGATGAGCAATATTATGAACATTGGAGGAGTGCGTAATGGTCACCCGCAAACCAAACGTCCGTGAACGGATCATGGGGCAAACCAAAGACTTACGGTCAACTTCGGATGTTCCAGATTCCGAGATTGAAAATGTGCCTTTTCGCCCGCGTACTGCGCCAGGCACGATGCAAGCATTGGCGAATGCTGAGCGGCGTATTGCGGAGCTTCAATCCCAAGCGGACAAGTCTTCAAAAGTCTTGGTAGAAAAAATCTACGCGAACCCGTGGCAGCCGCGGCGTCAATTCGCACCTGCGGTTATGGACGAGTTGGTCGCGAGTATTCGTGAGAACGGTCTTCTTCAGCCGATCCTGCTTCGTCCGGTTCCGGATCAGCCTGGCTCATATCAGATTGTCGCCGGCGAACGTCGGTGGCGTGCCCACAAGATGCTTGGCATTGAGCACATCGAGGCGAAGATAGTTTCGCTGTCTGATTCGGATATGGCAATCCATGCCATGATCGAGAACTTGCACCGCGAGGGGCTCACAGATTACGAGGTAGCGCGTCAGATCACGCGGATCTTGAACGAGTTTCCCTCACAGTCGGCCGCGGCGGAGAAGATCGGGATTTCAAAATCCCAAATGAGCAGATTGGTTTCGTATCAGAAGCTACCTGCCTTTATCCTGACAGATCTAGATCAGCGCCCTGATTTGCTCGGTGCCAATGCAGCACAGGCAGTCGCGACCGCTTACGCGCAGAACCCCGAGGCCTCCGATAAGCACATCGAAGGACTTTGGATCATGCTCAAGCAAGGTGAGGTTGATCAAGCGAAACTGGCTCCCTTACTGCTTGATCGGGTCAACCGGAAAGTACCGGTGTCGACTCGGCGACACGTGAAAACGTACTACGCAGCTGGTACCAAGGCTGGCGATTTGAGGAGAGACGCTTCAAATTTCATCATCCGGCTGAAGACCACTGTGCTTACAGAAGAAAAGGAAAAGCAGATTAACGAGTTCCTGGATACTCTGTTCCCTTCTCCCTGACGGAGCCTCCGTCCGTAAAAAGCCCGGCACGTGTGAACTGCACCCCAAAGGTTAGACACAACTTTTGGGGTGTTTTTCATGGCGAAGTACGACGAGCAGTTCAAGCTGGGATTAGTCGAACAGTATCTGGCGGGTGAAGGCGGATATGGGGCACTTTGCAAGCCTCATGGCTTGGCCGATTCGATGCTCAAAAATTGGGTGGCAAGCTATCGGGCTCACGGCATTGCCGGATTGACCAAGCGGCGCAACGTCAGCTACAGCGCCAAATTTAAAAATGAAGTGTTGAGGCAAATTCGCGTTGAGGGTCTGTCGGACCATCAGGCGGTTGCGATTCACAACCTTCGGAACGCTGGCATCGTCGCGCAATGGCGTCGCCAGTATGATGAGGGCGGAATGAGCGCCCTTGAGCCCAGACGAAAAGGTAAATCTCCCGTGCCGCACAGGTACCCCCACAGTCCGTACCAAAAGACATGACAGTCGAGCAGATGCAAGAGGAGCTTGCGTATCTGCGGGCGGAGCTCGACTACCTAAAAAAAGTCGATGCCTTGGTTCAAGCGGAAAAGACCGAAGCGCTGGTGAAAAAGCGCAAATGGTCCAAGAGCTGAGGCAACGTCATCCGCTAGCAATTCTGCTGGACGTGGCAAAACTGCCGCGCAGCACGTTCTATTTCCATCTGAAGGCGCAGGGCGCGCTAGATCGATACGACACGCTCAAGACCCAAATCAAGACAGCGTTCGCACGACATCGAGGACGTTACGGGTATCGCCGGGTGACGGCCGATTTGCGTCGTGCAGGTAACGTGGTCAATCACAAAAAAGTCCAACAGCTCATGCAGACGCTTGGGCTGAAGTCGTTGGTCAGACGTAAGAAATATCGGTCTTACCGAGGCGACGTCGGGCGGGTCGCGCCCAACTTGTTAGCGCGTGAATTCAGTGCATCGACATTTAACTCGAAGTGGGTCACTGATGTGACTGAGTTCGGCATCGATGGTCAAAAGCTGTATTTGTCTCCGGTCATGGACCTGTACAACGGCGAGATCGTCGCCTACGAAATGAAGACCCAACCGGTGTTCGATCTGGTCGCTAGCATGCTGAAAAAAGCCTTCGGCAGGCTGTCGCTCACTGACAAACCCATGCTTCATTCAGACCAGGGCTGGCAGTATCAGCAGCCTGCCTATCGGAAAATGTTGGCCGGGCAAGGCGTTACGCAAAGCATGTCGCGCAAGGCTAACTGCCTGGACAATGCCGCCATGGAGAGCTTCTTTGGCACACTCAAGTCCGAATTTTCCACCTGAACAAATTCGCCTCTGTCGACGAACTCAAGGCAGGCATCAGGCAATAGATTCACTACTACAACCACGAGCGCATCAAGCTCAAACTAAAAGGCCTGAGTCCGGTGCAATACCGGACCCAGGCCTTGGGCATCTAACTACTAACCGTCCAACTTACGGGGGTCAGTTCACTAAGGGGCTTTTTTTGTCCGAAATGTTTGAATCGGAGGAAGGTGCGCCGACCTGTCGACAAGGAAGGCGGTTCGGTGTGAGGCGCGTTTGCTTAGCCCTGGATCCAAGTGCCGCCCATGTGACGAAGCCGTTCAAGCCAAGTTTCCGCATCGTCGGGCGCGCGTGAACGTTGTCAGGCCGTCATGCGTTCGTACGGGAAGGATTTGGACCAAGCCGTGGCACCAACTTCGGGGTAGGTGCTGAACAAATCTTCCGAACGACCCTGGTAGGGACGTTTTGATCACACTAGTTAGCTGCCCCTGGTGGGGGCGAACCGCGTCTAAACTGGGGCCAGTAGTGCTAAGTCTGAATATTTCGAACGTCCCTACTAAGGACTAATCGTTGAATATATCGAACGTCCCTAGTAGGGACAAACGGTGCCAGGACTCCCAAGCCGGGGGCAGTGAGGAAGCGTCGCTAATTGCAGAACGTCCCTAGTAGGGACGGACTTAGGAGATTGTTGACACGTCCTTAGCAGGTACAAATTCTCGAAATATCGAGACGTCCCTAGTAGGGACTAGCGGTTGAATTCGTCGAAGCCTCCCTAGTAGGGACGAAAGGTGCCTGCCCCTTTGCCGGTCGCGATTGGAGTCGCGAAATATGCATAACGTCCCTGGTAGGCACGAATGGATGAAACTGTCGAGACGTCCCTAGTAGGGACAAGTGGTACCTGCACCCTGAACCGCTAGGAATGAAAGCGGCGAAACAAGCCAAACGTCCCTAGTATGGACGAACGGTTCCTAAGCTCCCGAGCCGGCGGCAATGGAACTTAAACTCGCCGAACGTCGCTGGTAGGGACAAATTGTGGGAATCGCCGAAAATGTCCCTAGTAGGGACGAACTGATGAAACTGTCCAGACGTCCCTAGTAGGGACGAACAATCCCGGCACTCCAAAACCGAGCGCGATGGTGATACGCTAAAGCAGGCCGACCGTCCCTACTAGGGACGAACTGATGAATATGCCGGAACGTCGCGGTTAAATCCATTTGTCAGTGCACGGCTTAAGGGCCTAGGGTGGGCTTAACTTGATCCGTGCGAGTACGGCTGCAGGCACCCTGTGTCGACGTCTCTGGCTGTTGTTGACCACATCTGCTGGAGGGAAACTAGGGAAAGCCTTGTTAAGCCGCAGCGGAGTGTTCCCAAGTCCTGCCCTGGGAGCTGTTGCAAACGAAGGGCGTCAGACGCGGTAATCAGCGATGCCGGTGCTACATGGTCATCATTTCTGGGCGTCAAAGAACGCGCCAAGTTCCTCTATGGAACGAGTTCGCTCTGCGCGGACGTAGATTGAAGTGGTTTGCTGTGACACATGGCCCAGGGTTCGCTGGACCACGTCGATAGGCACTTGGCCTGCTGTCGCGCGTGTTGCAAACGTATGCCTGAACGCGTGAGGTGCGGTGGACAACAGGATCTGGCGATCGGTGTCCGAAAGCCTGACCGCCTGGTCGATAGCCAGCCTGGTTAGTGTGCTCTTGATTATTCGGTACAGACCCTCGGGGGAAAATCCATTGCCCGTAAGCTCGCCGTTGCAGGTCAGGTGCTTGGCTCTAGCGGACTCGGTCGATGGAACGACGACCGGAGAGATCAAGGCCATTTCCTTCGACGCTAGGTCGTCAAAGTCGTGTCCGCGGTCAGCCCAGTGCGCTGCTATCAGGGCAACAACCGACGAGGGCAAAAATACCGTTCTCCAGCGGCTACGCTTGCCGAGTACCCGGAGCTCCCATAGTCCTGGCTTGTTGGCATGGGCCTTCACGTCGCGAACCTGGTTGAGATAGCCGCGCGTGGCGCCAGCAGCCTCCTCCCGACGTATGCCAGTCGATCCAAGAAGCTCGATGATGGCTCTGGCCAACCGGTATTGCACCTTGTCTTGCGGGGTTTGCGCTTCGTCGGCGGCGCGCGAGAGAATCCCGCTATCCCCCACCAGGGACTGCCAAAGCTCCTCAGGAAGCGCCTTTTCAATGTCGATCAGACTCTCTTTCGCAATGACAGGAGGGTCTGAGACCGTCACCCACGGATTGCCGCCGAGATAGCGCACCTTGACGAGCCAGTCGAAGAATCCTCGAAGTACCTGCACCGCATACCTCTGCGATTCAGGAGACAACATCCTCTCAAACGGACGCCACCGCGGCGAAGCACGAGGTGCTTTTTTTCCGATCCAATCGGCGGCCGGCCGAGCCAAGAAGTCCTTGTAGGCCTCGCATTCATCAAGCAGAACGGACGAGAGTGCACAACGGCGGACACCAACGCACCACAGCAGAAAGCGCTCCAGCTCTTTTCTGTAAGATCGAAGCGTCCTGTCTCGTCCCCTGAATTTATACAAGTACGACTGGATGGCCTCAAGATCATTGCGGGCCGCGATGAGGGAAAAACCGCGTGCACGATTTTTGCCGTGGCGCCCGTCAAGCTGTGCGGCAACGTTGGCGATGCGTTCGATAGGGAGCAGGCGCACCACGTCGCCCTCGCCGATCTGAAGCTTCGAGGCGACCACCTGGCTATCGACGGGCTTACGATAAGTACCGACGGAAAGAACATTTTTTCCGAGCCAGCGTTCCAGTGCCAATGCCTTGCCACGGCCGATCCTAGGAATCGGCCGATACCAGCCATCGCCGCGCAATTCGATACAGGCCTTTAGATCCTCGATCGTTCCGATCCCCTCAGCAGACAGAACCTTGCTCACCCTGGGCCGGAGCCAAACACCCAAGGAGTCGCTTGGCTGAGGAGCAGCCTGGCTCTTTTCGCCTGCCAGTACAAGGAAGTTGATAGTTCCCGCTGGCCACGAATTTAAGGTACGAGCATCCTCAAGATTCTTCGATATCAGCGGATTCGCTTTCCGCGCACGCTCAATGAGGTTGTCCCGTAAGTCGTCCAGCCAACTGGCGAGTTGCGATTCCGTTGCAATGCCGCGCGCCTCCAACACGTCTTCGGTGTAGAGTCGGTCGCGGATAACACTGATTGGAATTTTGTTGAAGCGGTAACGCAACGCCGTGAAGTCAAGGCGGGTGTAGTTGCGAACCTCTGCTGCAACGTCGTTGTTTTGGGCCATCGCGAATAACCGGTAGTAGACCAGTCATTGTACGGAGGAGGGCACAAAGCACCAATCTCAACAGCAGACGCCAGCACCAAGGGATATGCGGTGCGCTACTTACCTACCGTCGATTGAAGCCGATGGACCTTGCTCGCGGAATTGGCTAAAACGAACCCATCAGCAGCGAGAAGTTGGCCAGCGAGGAAATTGGCGCTGGCGCCGGCCTCGCGCGCTTTGCAGATAGCCGACCGCAGCGGCAGGTTATCGACTTTCTCCAAAACAGTCTGACCTTTCAACGTGTGCAGCCAAGTCACGGTGATCGTTGCTTGACACATGGGCGCTCCTCGGTCCGGTTCATCGGAACTGCGTCAGAGCACGTGTAGGAGATGTCTTTGGTTGGGCCGCACACTCCAGCGGGTCGGGCGCGCTGATACGAGACAGGTCAGCGCGATTTCCCGCGCTCTATTTCACGAAAGGACATCTCGTGAGTAACCACGATAGCCAAGCCACTCCGGTACGTTCGGCCAGCATGATCGTCAGCCAGACCGAAGAACTCGCAGCACTCTTGATGAAGAACCTGTTTCAGCGAGAGTCAGCGGAGGTAGCATTCCTGTTCCGAGAAAGCCAGTGTCATCGGGCGAAGCACTGCTGGCGTCTCTCGAGCGAGATACAGGAGGTGCTGACTCATACCGACCCTGAAGATGCGCTGTCCGAGTTGGACGATGAAGAGCCGAGTGAACCTGCTGGTGCGCTAGCCAGCGAGCCTTCGACCTACCTGGTGGTTCAGGAAGGCGGCTCGTCGAGCGAACTCTATGCGCACGTTTTCGGGAACTCGGATGATGCACAAGACTATCGAGCTTCTTCGGCTGATGAAGGGTCTTACCGCACGTCGGTGCCTATCAAAGTCCCTGAGTCGTTGTGGATCCCGGCCTTCGCCAAGGTCGCCGAGGCAATTGCTAGGGGTGCCATTTCAGTCGACTTTTCCGAAGACGATTGACCGCCGTAGGAACACGAACTCAAGCCCGCCTCGCGCGGGCTTTTTCTTCAGCGGGCCGGATATGGCCCGGTGGCAACTCTGCCAGCCTAGTTTGTGCGACGCAAGGGGCCCGAATACTGCAATGTTGCGCGCACCCTTTTACGTCCGGACAGTCCCAAAACACGGCCAAAACCCCAGCTTAAATGGCCCATACATCCAAAAACCCCCAATAATCCTTACTTGATAATACGAATTATCAGGTAAGGGCCAAGCTGGGATTGGGCCTTGAGAGCCGTCGAAGTCCTCATGCGAACGTGGAATGATCATCTTGGTCAGCCACTATGCAGTGCTGAGGAGCACCATGGGCTACCCAATCCTATCCCGGTCTGAAAGCAGCCAGCTGCAATGGTCGGCACGAAGCGCTGACAAGATCACGGCCGTAATGCTTTCAAAGTACGGGCCTAAGGTCTCGGAAGTGGCAACTCCTGTGCAGCGTTAAGGCATGCTTTCAACGCTCACCTCGCCGCAACGATCACAGGTGCTCATGAGCGATCCACGCACGGACCTCCGGGCGATCACGATCCAAATGTTGAACGAGTGAGGTCGACGGGGCCGTCTATAGGCTGATGTTCAGTACAGCGGTATTGGCCTATAAAAGCGCCTCCAAATTGCTTTGGGGGCGTGAAGTGTTGCTTAGCAGGCGTCCGTCAGCCAGATCATGCGGTGCGGGCTAACGCAACTGGCAAAAAACCTATAGACCAGACTTAGGGTTACGCAGAAATTGTCTTGCGCAGCACTCCCGGGCCGACGTGGGTGCACGCAGAAGCTGTCTTGCAGCTGATCACTCCCACACTATCACGCGCTTGGGTCTTGGTTGTCAAAGTTGACAAACGAGACATAAGAGACTAAGGTAGTCTTTGCCAAAGTTGTGCCTGTAGGAGGTGAACATGCCTAAAACCATCGGACTCATCGCTGACCGACTTCCGCGCGTCACGATAGAGGATGTGGGCCGCTTTGCCGATACTGTGGAGATTCGGGACGCCGGCGCGTTCGCGACCCAGTTGCAGGCGTTCGTCTACGAGCTAGTGGGCGAGGTGGCGGTTGCCTCGAGGCCGGAAGTCGAGCCCGTGGGGCAGACCTTAGCTCGTAAGGCCGCTGCGCTGCGTTCTGACACGCGCTGGGCGCCGGGCGAAACAGATATCCAGCGCGGCCGCGCCGCATTGCTGGAAGCCTTCGAGCAGCCGCACAACCTACCGCTAACCGAATTCGCCAGGTTGGCCGACAAATCACGCCAGCAGATCTACAAGGACATCGATTCGCGTCGCTTGCTCGCTCTCAACGTTGGGCCCCGAGGGCAGAAGCTGCCCGATTGGCAGCTTGACCCCGCCAAGCAGAAGCTGACGCAGACGGTGCTCCATGAGGCCGAGGGCATCGATAACTGGACGATCTACCGGGCACTGTCCGAACCGCTAGAGGCCCTAGGTGGACTCTCGCCTGTAGTAGCGGTGTCGCCCGCTTTGATCGATTACGTGGCTAGCGCGGTGCTCAACGTGCTTGGCGTGCGCGCGCATTGAGCCGAGGTCGTCGTGAGCATCCAGTTGCCGTCGCTTGCGATTAAGGCAGGTACCCTCCTCCAGCACGTCAGTCGCACTGTGTACCGCGGCAGTTCGCTCTATTACGGCAGCGCCGGGACCAATCGTTACGACGACCCAGCACGGGCTTACGGGGTGCTTTACCTCGGACGCGACCTTCCCACGGCGCTGATGGAGTCGGTGTTTCATAAGCACCAGTGGCTTGCAGAACGGAAGCGCTCTATTGCCATAACAGAAGTGCAGCGCCGGATGGTGCGTGCAGTCGGCGTCCTGGAAGATTTGCACCTCGCCGATCTCACGGCGCCCAGTGTCATGGCGGGCCACTTCGGTTTGAATTTGGAGCAATTGGCGAGCCGGGACTACACGCATACGCAGCAGGTGTCTGCTCAGGTGCATGCGATGCTCGAAGATGACGGCCTGCCGCAGTTTGACGGAGTGCTTTATCCCTCCCGCAACAACTATCCAGCTGCAAGCATCGCGCTGTTCGATCGTGCGGAAGCAAAGGTCATTGTCATCGACGACATTGATCTAGTGGAGCACGTCGACTGGCCGCCTTTTGTGGCCCGATACCGCATTGGCATTGAACCTGATCCTGGCCCACTAGAACTCGAAGCGCCCTGACGCCCGTAGCTGGACAACTCAAGGTACTAGACTAGCTACGCATCTTATCGGACGCGCGCCGCTAATTGCTACTGCATTTCCCCCTTCCACAAGGACGGAATAGGAGGCGGGCGCTATGTACTTGGCCCGAGCGCGTACACGACTTGCGCTACCCGCGCGTCCGAGCATTGGCGTCAATAGTCCCGTGGTAGCTGTGTTGCCGGCAGTCGACCACATGCAGACATAAGACCGATAGGGGTAACGCTCGACCATACGCCAAGCGGGATTGTTTAAACACAGAAGGCTGCAACGTTTCGCTAGTGGCTCGTCACGTGGAACGGTGGCTGGGCGTCAGTGAATGACCAACTAAGCCGCGCTGTTAGTGACCTGGCGAACCTAGGTCCGGTCCTGGAACTGTTTAGCTAGCGTCCATGTGGTAGATCGATCGTCCGGCGACTTGTCCGCGTCGTGTTCGATTGCAGCGACGGCCGCACATTCCTTCGTTGTGGCATGCGCCGACAGCGAAATGCCTAAGTGCTTTACTACGGCAAGCACGGTGTGTAGCGTCGGGTTGCCATCTTTGCTAAGAGAACTGTAAAGCTGCGCATGGGACAAGCCGGTTTCTTCCGCGAGCGTTGTGATATCAGCAGCACGGGCGCAAATGCCCAATGCATGCGCGATATGTGAGGCGTCGCCTGATTCGAAAGCATCGGCCATGAAAAACGACCTGGCCTCCACCGTGTCCAGACACGTTGCGACATCGAACTCTGTAACGTCACCCATCTTGTTCCCTCTGGTAGCAGTACATCGCATTAGGTTGTTCCAGCATTGCCTTACGTCTGAATGCCAATCATGCCCTCCTTCTCTGAAACCGACCACCCATCATCGGCTTGATGAAGCAAGTTGGCATAACTTTCGCTCGCAATGGAGTGTTGAACAGGACAACGCCAAGATGCTCATCGCCTATATTTTGGAACGGGAGTGCAATGGTAGTGCTTGACTGGGCCGCTGCCGTCATAGATCTCAATACTTACTGCGCCTAATTTCGAGGCCCTCCGGTGTTGCTTACCCGTTCCTAAGTCGTTGCTAAGTCGTTGCTAGGTCGTTGCTAGGTCGTTGCTAAGTCGTTGCTAAGGCGTTGCTAAGTCGTTGCTTCCCCGCTCTTGCAGCACAAATACCGTTTTAAACAACGTTCCACCCAAAAAAATCGCGTTTTATCTCGAAAAGAACGGCCGTGTCGTGCTAATGATTGGCGTAACAACGACGTAGGACGGGGCAGGATATGTGAAGTAGGCCCACCCGCAAGCGGGCTGTCCTTCTTCACTTCCCTTATTCGCACTTCGTGCTCAACGGGATCCTGCTCTCTGCACGAGAGGCGCAGCTGCCGCTGCTGACGGGAAAATTCCGTGTAATTGAGAGCAGGTCGGGAGGAGCATGATATTCAAATGGTCGCAGTGTTGTAGGGTGGGCTCAGAGCGGTCACAGAGCGGCATTTGCGAGCTTTGAAGGACAAAGGATTGAATCGCTCGGCTCCACCTCGTCGTATCTGAAGCGCACAAGTTTGTGCGCGGCAACTATCTTGAACGCACGCAGAAATTGTCTTGCGGGGCACGCAGAAACTGTCTTGCCAGATGCAGAAGGGATCTTGGAGGCCAGGCAAAATGCTCGCGATACGGAGTTGGCAAGCCGTTCTGAATGACCAAGATTTTAAGGCCGAGCGCCCTAGTAGCTGCCAAGATGGTGCGTAGGCTTCGGGCCCGTTCTGCCTAGCTGATCCGCGTGTCGCTTAGGTCATGCTATTACAGTGGCGGACAGCCAGCTGATTGTTCTCACCCCGAAGTGCATTTGCCATAGAGTGTCGCTAAGCCAACAACGAGCTCGATCGCACAGTGATCCCATTAGCGTGTCGGCCTGCGCGCTGACCGATCCCTAGCGTGTGCAGACGGCAGCAAGCTTAAAAGTACCGTACATACCCCGCAGTATGTACGGTACTTTTCGATGGGGGCCTTTGAACTGGAACTCGGACTGACCTAGCTTTAGCGGCTAAAATTTCGTAGGGTGTCGCAGTTAGTGCCAAAGCTGACAAGATCGTGCCAACATTTCCGAGTAGTTAGTGCTAACGCCTAGACGGCGGCTCAGCCTTACGCCAGCGCGGCCGGCACGTTGTGAGCTCTTGTAGCAGCGTCAGCAACAAGGAGCGATCAGGACTTGAATGAGCTAGTAGCCGGGAGCTCTACGCTAGAGTCCCTCCAGGGATCCAAGGGGTAAGGAGCAGCGGCACAAGGCGACGCAGCGCGCGAGATTGCGCACCGCGCACCTTAGACTTCGTCCTGAATTGCGCGTCCTGGATGTCTTCGACGAACCATGGATCGACGATCGGACACAGTGAGCCGCGCTTGCGGATCAGCTTGGCAGCGAGCTTAGGCGACGCGTACCGCGAAGACTCGAAATTGTCGCCGGAGACACTCGCGCACTGCTGCAGTTAACCCCATCGGCTCGGCCTCAGCTAGCTCCTCTGCCTCCGCCACGGCGAGCTTGACCTCAGCTGCCAGCGCCTACGCCAATGTTCGCTCCCGCCTCGCCTTGCCCTTGAACTCTCGCCAGGCTTGCCGGACCGCACGCATAACGTGTGACGTAGCCGTCGAGGTGCTCCTAGACTTCACGCTGGCGGTCGCGTTGGCTACCCAGCCAGCTGTGGACGGCGAACGCGCCGGTTCGTTAGCGGCCTGGCTGCTCACGCCGGCGCTTCGAGCACATTCGGAGCGCCGCGCGGTCGGAACTTCCGACCGCGCTCTTCGACCGACAGCTGGTTCCATTGAGCCATGCTGGAGAGAAGCCTCTCGCCGTCCTTGCCATCGGTGTGATAGCTGACCAGCACTAGGTGGCCTAGCGGCCAAAAGAACGTCGCACCAGCGCAGTAGCACTTCGAGGAGCCGTCTCCAGCACGTCCCCGTGCAGGAAGTACCAGTAAGCGCCCGTAGGCCGCGATGGCGTCGCGGCGTAGCTGTGGCAACGGCGGTAAAGCCAGTTTGCTGTGTTTCGATAGCAACCACCAGTTTGTGAAGCGAAGGTCAGAGTCTTGCTTGGCATATTAGAAGGAAAGACCGCGAAGAGCAGGCTTCGAGGGGGACCGGACGCCACGACGTACATTGAAGCGCTGAAGAATGAAAAGGGCGAGGGCATGGCGTAGACACTGACGCAAACAAATCAGGTAATTACTGATAGCGCTAAATAATGATCGAAGTCATTCTAGCCAGCTTATGGAGGCACACCCAATGGCCCAAAAAAATAATTTTCGTTGCATTTGCGATTGAAGACGCCCGTATCCGGGACATGATCAAGGGGCAGTCGCTCAATACCAACAGCCCTTTCGAATATGTCGATATGTCTGTCAAGGAAGCATATGACGAGGAATGGAAGAAGAAGGTCCGTACCCGGATTCTGCGTTCCGACGGTGTGCTCGCGATACTTAGCGAGAACTCTCTGACTTCTAGCGGTCAGAAGTGGGAAATCCAATGCGCTAAGGATGAAGGGAAACCTTTGAAAGGCATTTGGGCTTACAAGGAAGACCGCACTGTCGTCGCTGGCGTCAGCACAATGGAATGGACATGGGAGAACATTGCTACCTGGATCGACGGTCTCTGATGCGCAGAGCCCTTGTCGTCGGTATCGATTTTTACGATCATGTCGGTCACCTTTACGGCTGCGTGAATGACTCGTTCGCCGTCAAGTCCATGTTGGACCGGCATGCGGATGGTTCTGTCAACTTCGGAGTGCGACACCTTGCAGGCACAGGTCAGAATGACCCAATTTCGCGAGACGATCTCAGAAGCGCGGTAGAGGAGCTGTTCGCTGGAGATGGGGAAGTAGCACTCCTATATTTCGCTGGGCACGGTTACATTGAAGCAGCCGGAGGGTACCTCTGCTCGTCTGAGGTCAAGTCTGGCCATGATGGACTGGCGTTGGCCGAAGTATTGACCTGGGCGAACAAGTCACGGATCGCTAACCGTGTCATCATTCTCGACAGCTGCCACAGCGGCGTGGCTGGCGGCACTCCGCTCCAACAGACCGTGGCAGAGCTTAGCGACGGCGTATCTATTCTGACGGCATCCACCGACGAGCAGTACGCATCCGAAGAAAACGGTGCTGGAGTGTTCACCTCACTACTTGTTGATGCCCTTGGCGGGGCAGCAGCAAATCTCGTCGGAGAAGTTACGCCTGGTGGTGTGTATGCGCATGTCGACCAGTCACTTGGTCCATGGGCACAGCGTCCCGTATTCAAGACGAACGTAAAGCGCTTCGTGTCGCTACGGAAAGTGCAGCCGCCACTAGAGCTAGCAGAGCTGAGGAAAATTTCTGAACTGTTCCCATCAGCGGGTTTTAGCTTGCAGTTAGACCCCACTTATGAGCCTGAGCGTCATGACTCTTGGGCCACGGATCCTCAAGGTATTCCTGCTCCGGATCCAGAGAAGAACGCCATATTTTCGATTCTTCAAACGTATAACCGCGTAGGACTGTTGACGCCCGAGGGTGCTCCGCACATGTGGCACGCTGCCATGGAGTCGAAAACCGTGCGCCTTACCGCGCTTGGAGAACACTACCGACGTCTCGCTGCCAAGGACCTAATATGACGAATCTAGATCGGCAACTCGTTGTAGATGCGCTTGGTGCCATTCTCGATGACTTGGCGGATATCGAACATGAACGCTGGTCCCACTGGCAAAGGTACATGCACGATCATGGAATTCGTCAAGCAGATGGAAGTCTGTTGATTCCAAAACAGTTCGTGGACCGTTGGGACGTTCAGATGAACACGACCTATGAGGCTCTCAGCGAACAGGAAAAAGAGAGCGATCGGGAGCAAGTCCGTAAGTATCTGCCTCTCATAGCAAACACTATTTCTAACTTGTAGGGGTGGTCACATTTTGCGGCCGTTGCGGTCTTGCTCAGGACCCAGCTTCGGCTCACTCTCGGCACGCTTGCTGATTCGTCGGTCGATGCAGCGCTGCGGACTTTGCAGTGCTAGCCCGAGGGCGGCTAGCAAGAGCGCGAAGTTATCTCGGAAATCCATAATCGCCGTAATAGTGGCGTGGTCGTCTGTCCGAAGCGTTCAATGCTGTCGAGCAGAAAACGCAAGACGGCAAGGGAATTGGCCCACAGCCGAGGGCACCCCTCTGCTAGACTCAGCTGGCCACTGGAGAGGCGCGCAAATAGAGGTGTAGAGCTTATGGATTTGTTCGTACTTCAAGGTTGCGCGGAGGACCAGGCGTTAGTGGTGGCAAGACGTGGTCCGGACACAGCCGTCGCACGGCTGGACTTGGCACATCCAGAGATTCGGTCGTTCATTCAGTTCACCGAACGGGTTGAGCATGTCGTGCTCGGAGGCGAGCGGCCTACGCCGGCCGAGCTCGATGACGTCGGAACGCGCCTCTTCGATCACGTCTTCCAGGGCGAGGTCCTGCGCCTGTATAACCGCGTTCCAAGCCCCAATTTCAGTATCCAAATTGCGACCGACGAACCAAGCGTTCAACGGATTCCCTGGGAGTTCATCCGGCCGCATGACCGCAGGGCGGTTCCTCATCGTGACCGCTGTGTAGTTCGTATACTTCCCATCTGCGCGCCGTCGGATCCGGCGCCAACAAGGTCACTTAAGAAGTTAAAGGTGCTGTTGGCGGTTGCGGACCCCGTTGACCAAGTCGGGGTGGGTTGGCAGGACGTCGAGTACAGCGTGCGCCGTGCCTTCGAAGCGCAGACAGATGGACTGGCATCTCTCAAGGTTATCCCTGCGGCGACAAGCGGTGCACTGCTGCAGGCTTTGGACGCTGACTCCTATGATGTCTTCCACTTCTTGGGCCATGGCTGCATCGTCGACGGCGAGGGGCGTCTAGTGCTGGTTGATGTTGCCACAAAAAGGTCAGATTTCATCACCGCTGAGCAGGTGGCCGTCGCGCTTGGAGGCCAGAACCTTCGCTTAGTCATCCTCAGCGCATGCTTGACGGGCGCAGGGGACATCAAAGATGACTTCGGGCCAGTTGCAGCGGCACTGCTTCGCAACGGAATTCCGGCGGTGGTAGCGAACCAAACCTCGATTCCCACGAAATCGGTTGCCCCGTTTGTTGGAGCGCTCTACCAACGGCTGCTCCGTGAAGGCAACATTGATTCTGCGGTGATGTCGGGTCGAGTCGCGCTGCAGGATTCGCTGCGCAAGACAATGCCTCCTGCGAGCGCAGTGGTTGAGTGGGGAATTCCTGCTCTGTACAGGTTGCCCGGCGGTGATCAACTCTTTGTGCCGCGGGAGGACGCGTGATGAAACCAAGGAACCCCTACAGCATCGTCAACCGCCCTGCAGAGGTCACGTCTGCGCGCAAGACCGCCGAAGACATGGTCAGCACAGCGTTGAAGAGGCAGTCAAAGACGTTATTGATGGACCGCGTGCCACCTGCTCTGATGGAGGCTCTGGTGTCCAATTCAAGTCAGGTGTGGGCCCCCACGTTAACCAAAACGGCCATGCGTCGTAGCGCCAGGGCTGCTGTGCCGGCCGCTCCGGACCTGCCTTCTGATGTGCTCAAGGTTATTGAGAGAGCAGCGTCCGGAAGCATCGCTTCCACTGTCGGGATTCTGGATCTTGGGGCATGGGTGTCACGGCTTCCAGATTTGCTCAAGGTAATGAACAAGAGCCAGGATGCCTTGGTCTTCCTTGAGGTGCAGACACCTGTGCCGGCGGGGCTAATAAAGATGAAAGAGCCATTGGCCAGATGGGCTGAAAAGTTGCTTGGCCGCTCGTTGAAGGAGGAAGAATCCAAGGATCTCATGCGCAACATGCTTGCAGACGAGTTCTACTTCTTCGGTGAGTCAGTACGGGAACAGAACAAGCTGGACGTGCTTGTTGGCCTGACGCCGGCAATGATTGCGTTCGAAGAAAACGGGGCTCCGAGGTGGAACTACTTTACGGCCGGGAATGGGGACGTGTCCGTAGTATCGACCTGCGATTTACGCGAGTTTTCGAGGCAGGCAGGCAGGCCGTACGAGGCGGCCATTGGAATGCTAATTGCGGCTCAGGTCCTAGCATCGCGCAACGACATGAAGTACCACGACGAGACGCGTGGCTGCATCTTTGACTTCAATGATGAGCGGACGGAGCTCGTCGACAGCATTCGCGGGATGCACATCGACGCCGAGTGCATGAAGCATTTTAAAGGCATGGATGAGGCGCAGAACGCGAAAAACCTGATCGCCGCTCTTGCTCGCATGAAGGAAACGCAACGTGGCTGAAGTGATCGTCTTTGTCCCAGGCATCATGGGATCGGAGTTGTACCTTGGGGACGAGCTTATCTGGCCAGGTACTCCGGCTGAGATGTTCCTCCCGTACGGGAAGATGGAGAAGCTGCTGCGGCCAGATTTACTAGTCGGCGACATCATTCGAAGGGTGTCCGTCTCCAACCAGTATGCCAGCCTCATCAAGGCATTCAAGTTGTGCGGCTACGACGAGGAAACGGGTCCGCCAACGCTCATCGTCTGCCCATACGACTGGCGCAAGGACAACCGCTTGGCGGCTGACCGACTCGCGGAGTGCGTCAAAAAGTTGCGAGCGGACCATGGCGAAGACGTTGTTATAAATATCGTTGCACACTCAATGGGAGGTCTGGTCAGCCGCTACTTCCTCGAGTCGGGCTCCTACTCCGCGGCCAACTGCTTGGGATTCGAACGTATTCAGCGCCTCATTACCATTGGCACGCCTCACCGCGGAGCGCCGCTGGCGTTGTGCGCTGCAATGGGCCAGATTAGGCGCCTTTTCCTCAACGCCAAGCAGGTCAAGCAGATTGCCGACCGAAATGACTTTCCGGCGCTGTACCAGTTGATGCCACCGCGCAGCGAGCCGTATTTGTGGAACACGGACCCGGAGGCGCGCTTGGAGCCTGCAAAGGTCTACGAAGACGACACTGCGAAGCTGCTTGGATTGAACGCTGCGAATCTTAAGTCCGCTGCGGCCTTCCACGCGGCGCTAGACACCACGAAGAAGCCGGACGCAGTCGTCTATTTCTGCTTCATTGGGACGAGGCAGGACACTATCTGCAACGTCCAAGGAAACTTCGCAGTCGAGAAGTTTCATGGAGCGTTTTCAGCAGATGCGCTGCTTCCTGAAGGCGTGGAAATCGCCGATGGCGGAGACGGGACTGTACCAAGCTGGAGCGCGTCCATTCCGGGCATGCAGCAACTGGCGGTAGGCGGCGACCACGGCGGTCTCTACAAAACGCCAGAGGTTCTTCGGACGCTCGGCGCACTGTTAGGGAAGCAGGGGGTATTGTCCTCTGAGTTCAAGCCAGAGGGAGTACGGCTTAGCCTCCGAGACGAGGTAGTGACGCCTGGCTTCCAAGAGCCTGTAGTGCTGTTCTTCAATATCCCAACCAGAAATATAGACGCGGAGATCGTTATGACTAGGTGCGCCGGAAGCGACGGCCAGCTGTTGCCTGCCCCAGCTGTTACGAGCAAGTTGCCCTTTCGCTACATAGGCGCCCCCATCGACTCGCTGGCCTTGAAGGTTGGTACTCCGGACTTCGCGGGTGTGTACGAAATGGATGTCCAAGTCGACGGTGCGAGCGTCGCTGAGAACAAGCCGCGACTGTTGGTGCAGCAGGAGTAAGTCAGAGTCTTGACTAAGCTCGCTTCTACGAAATATATGGCGCGGTGGCGAGCCCGGCGTCTACCCAAAGAACCTTTGTAAAACAAGGAGCTTGCGCGAAATTATGAACGAACTTAAGCAAAAATTAAGGTTAGTGTCAAACCTTCGATAAGGACACTTGGTGTACCGAACGCATGATCCGTCCAGATCACACATATCGTACATACTTGAGCAGTATGCACGGTACTTTTTAATATGGCGTTCTGGGTCGCGTCCGCGACTTAAGCGGCTTTAGCGGCTAAAAAAGCCGGCACCCAAGGCTTCATTGCGGAGCGACACTGTTCTTTCGTCAGCGCGCCATTAAACTTTCGTCGGCCAGCGCGGAGGGTCGCCGATCGGCGCTGCGGCCAGGCGTGGCACGGCCGGCACGTGCAGAATGCGACCACAGCCGGTTCCCGCCCAAGAGCGGCCGTTGAAATCAGCGCATGTAAGTGATCAGAAGCAGCTGCTCAGACAGTTGGCTCTGCGCTCGCAACCCAGCGTTCGGGGCCCGCGCCGTCTCATCCTGAATAAGGCGCGCAAATACCAGGGCTTTCGTCCCCTTCCTCGCCCAACCCACATACCACCCATAGGCCTGATCTGCTCGGTACTTGTTGTCCTGCCCGGGCGATCCGGTGCCTGTCTTTCCATAGACTTTCCAGCCGTTCACATCGTCCTGCTGGGTAATCTCTTCAGTCATCTGATACGAATGCGCGCTCACCGGAAGCTGGCGATTAACCATGCTCCGGAGAAATGCAACTTGCTCAAGTGGCGAAATTTGAAGCGAGGACATGACCCAGACCCCGTTGTTTCCACGCTGCTGGACCTCAACGGCCGAAACGTCCTGGTTGCCATACTTGAACGACGTGACGTAGTTCTCGAACTGAGCCTGTCCCAGCTTCTTCGCGATTTGCTGGGAGTACCAGAAAACAGACCTCTTCATCCAGTCGGTCGGGTCGATGTCACCCTTCCAAGCATCTCCTGCCCAGTCAGGGTAACCAGCCACATACCGCCACGCAGGCCGATGGCCGTCCTTGACCACCCCGGAGTCGAAGGCCATCAAGCTGATAGCCACCTTGAACGTGGATGCAGGCGTGACGCGCGTGGTGCAGTCGGTTCCCGTGTTGAGAATGGTGGCGCCTGAAGCAGCATCGACAATGAGAGTGCACAACTCGCTAGCCAAGGAGTTGGTCGCGCTAAGCGCCAACAGTGTGGCGAGAAGACGCGCTGAGGCTTTGAACATTCTTTCTCGATCGTTTAAACCGTACATACGCAAGCAGTATGTACGGTACTTTTTCATACGAGTGTCTTGGCTTGGCTTGGCGCAAACGCAGAACAGCTTTAGCGGCTAAAATTTCGCGAGCGCGCATGGTTACTAAGCACGAATGCTGGGTCCGAGAAACGGTGAAGTTCCACCTTGTCATCCGATGCCATCGATGTCTGGTTTTGACCCATAACTGCCGTTGGAGTAGCGTGGCTGCAATGCCCGCTTTTGAGGTACAACCGCCCCTCGAATCACTCCCGCGCGGCAAAATGCGCTATCAGGTCGCCGCCTTTTGGGTCCCGTTCTCATCTGATGCTTAGGTTTTCGGCTTAACGAAAGGCCTGTCGGGACATCGCGAGAAGAAGAATGAGAAAGGAATGGGCCCCCTCCACATGGGGCCGAAATCTAACGAGATCGCCAGACTGGCGCTTGCGCTTGCAGGGCTTGGAACTGTCGCTGACGATGCACGGCCAGACCCACCAGGTCAACGTCGAGGAAGAGGCATCTTACCGGGTGAAAAGAGGCGTCCTCTGGACCGATTTCACCCTCCACCCGGGTCAGTCCAAGGAAGTAAGGGCAGATGGCCTACCCAACGAACAAGGGGAAGTTTTAAAGCAAGCGCTGGACGCCGCGCTGGTCGACAAGCAAATGCGCGAGGACGTGGCATCTGTGCGAGCTGCCCACCAGGCTGTCCTTCAATGGCTTGAACGCAAAACCAAGCAAGAGCAGGCCGCAGAAGCTGATCGGCGGTGGTTCACGCATGAGATGCAGGCGGCCTTGGAAGCAACGCGCCCGTCGATCGAAGTAAATGCGGTCCGCGCACGCATGAAAAAGCCCGGCGTGAAGGACCAATTGGGACAAGAAGCCGCCGCCTTTGAGCGTTCCGTTGCCCAATGGGGAGCTGATCATCGCTCTCACTGGGCCTTCCTGAATACCGTCCACACCGAACGCGAGTTACAAGCCTGCAAAGATCTCTTCGACCGGGTCGAGAGCAAGCCCTTGACCGAGGAGCAAGCACGGGCGGTGATCTGTTTCGACAACAAGGTGCAGGTGGTGGCTTCTGCCGGCTCGGGCAAGACGTCCACCATGGTCGCAAAGGCCGCCTACGCCGTCCACCGGGGCTTCGTAGATCCGGAGCGCATCATCCTCCTGGCCTTCAACAAACACGCAGCAGAAGAACTTGAGGAGCGCGCCGCCAAGTCCTTCGAGCGGCTGGGCATGGGAGACGTTTCGGTTAAAGCGTCAACCTTTCATGCGCTGGGCCTTCTCATCATCGGGAAGACTACAGGCGAGAAACCCGAGATTCCGGACTGGGCCACCGACACGGTTGGAGGCTTTCGCAAGCTTACCGAGATCGTAGATCAGCTCAAGGATGGCTCTCCTTCTTTCCGGACCCAGTGGGACCTTTTCCGATGTGTTCTTTCTCGAGATCTGCAAGCCTCAGGGCCCAATGGCGACAACCGCGTGAACACCATGGATGGGAAACGCGTGCGTAGCCAGGAAGAGGCTAGCCTTTCAAACTGGCTGTTCTTTAACGGCGTGAACTACCGCTACGAGGAGCGCTACAAGTTCAAGACCGCAGAGGAAGATCATCGCCAATACCGCCCGGACTTCTACTATCCGGACATCGATCTCTACCATGAACACTTTGCCCTAGATGCGAAAGGCAATGCCCCGCCTCACTTCAAGGGCTATGTTGAAGGGGTCGTGTGGAAGCGAAAATTGCATCAGGAGCGTGGGACGGCGCTAATCGAAACGGCGTCCTACCAGATCGAATCTGGCGAGGCGTTTAAACACCTGACCAACGAGTTGACCCGCCGGGGCGTCCAGCTCGACTTCAATCCCGATCGCGAGACTCCTCCCGGCGGGAAAAAGCCCATGGAGCCGGCTGAACTGGTCGGCCTGGTGCGTACGTTTATCAGCCATACCAAAAGCAACTGCCTGACGATCACGGCAATCCGCCACCTGTTGGAGTCTATGCCGGAGGATACCTTCAAGTATCGATACCGCGTGTTCCTCGACATCGCAGAGCCTATCTTGAAAGCGTGGGACGCTGCCCTGGCGGCCGAGGGCGGCATCGACTTTGAGGACATGCTCAACCAAGCCGCCGAGCATTTAGAGAGAGGCCAGTACGAGGCATCTTACGAGCTGGTCATGGCTGATGAGTTTCAGGACGTATCACGGGCTCGCGCGCGCTTGTTCCGGGCCTTGGTTCAAAAGCCAGGACGACATCTGTTCGCCGTCGGCGACGACTGGCAATCTATCAACCGATTCGCCGGTGCCGATGTCTCGGTGATGACCGGTTTCCGGAAATGGTTTGACCATGGACAGATCCTGAAGCTCGAACAGACATTCCGCTGCCCCCAGGCCCTGTGCGACGTGTCCAGCCAGTTCGTATCCAAGAACCCAGCCCAGATCAGCAAGCTCGTACGGTCGGTCACTCCTGCCATGGGACCTGTGCTCCAGGCCTTTCAGGTCGACAACAAGGATGAACTGGCCGACGCCATCGACCAGTTCGTGATGAGGTTGGCGAACGGGGTGAAGGACGGAACGATCCCGGCTGGCCGGAACGGCAAGGTATCGATCTACATCTTGGGCCGCTACAACGCTGATCGATACTATGTGCCGGCCCGCAAGGCCCGCTTCGAGCGTTGGGTGGACGTGTCGTTCTTGACGATTCACCGCTCCAAGGGCAGCGAAGCCGATTACGTAATTTTGCCTGAGATGCTCAGCGTACCGATGGGACGCAGCTTTCCCAACACACGCGCCGATGATCCAGTGCTGGCCTTGGCCATGCCCGCGGGGGACGACTTTCACCAGGGAGAAGAACGCCGCCTGTTCTATGTGGCGCTGACCCGAGCCCGCCGCAGCGTCGCGATGTTCACCGCCCGCGGCAAATGCTCCTCCTTCCTTCAAGAACTAGCCGATGACGGCGCAGTTTCGATAACCGGCCCCGACGGTAAGGCCATTCGAGAAGAACGCTGTCCCGCGTGCAAGCAAGGCGTCTTAGTCTTGCGGACCGGCCCCTACGGTGAGTTCCGCTCCTGCTCCAACTTCCCCGCTTGCACATACAAGCCGAATAAGCGGGTAAGCGCACCGATCTCTTCAACCGACCAAGCCATAATGCAGCGGGCCATCTCACCAGCGCCGGCGGCTCGGCCGCACGCACTTCCCTCGACCAGCCAGCGCACGCCCCTGGCGTCATCCAATGGCCAAGGAAGTTCGTCCTATTCTGCCCAAAAGACGGGAGCACCGACCAAGCAGCGCTTCACGATCTCCTCCGTCTTCAAAGCCATTAACGACGGCGTGACGCAGATCAACGATTACGTCACTCGCGCTGAAGCACTTCAAAACGCTACCTCCGAACTCGAGAAAGACTTGCAAGCAGAGCGGACCGTCATCCAGGCTGCCCTCGACTTTGCAAGATCAACAAAGGAAATGGAGATACAAAAGCAAGATCCGCGGTTTCGCGCGCTTTATGAGCAGAGCTTTGAGATGATTGGCAAGTTACTTGAGGAAGCGCCACGCATGGAAGCGCCACGCATCGACCGTCCCCTTCCCAACTTTACTCGCGATGTGCGACACAACGCCCCGGAAATTGAGTCTGCGATCCGGCGGAAAATAGATGGCCTGCGCAGCGATCGCGAGGACTTCCTATCCCGTGTCCACGTGGAACTAGCCGGCGACCCGATCCTCTACCGTCATTTCTTGAAGAGAGTCCACGATTTCCAGAGCGACCACTACTTAGCGGGCCTAGATCCTCGGAACTCGCTGATGTCAACGTGAGCAACGATTCAACGTTAACGCACCATAATGCCGATCTGACTGGGCGGGACAAGCAGCTTGGACGGTGGATCGCGCTGCTTGACGCTATCTAATCTGACCTGGCGGAAGCATTAAAGCTTCACGCTCGTCAGCGCCAAGCCACAAGAACCAATCTCGCTAGGGAACGGGGCTTGCGAAGCGCCTTGCACGTTGTGCTCCCATGTGCAGCGGCGGTGAGCGCCCGGGCTGCAGGGGTACGTAATGCTTTAGCGGCTAAAATTTCTCGAATAGCGCCTGGTCCCGCTTCGGCATCATCGCTATCGCAATGACTTGCAAGACGCTTTGCACGGCACCTTGAATGGCAGAGTAGAGGCGCTCGAACTCTTCAGTTCGAGGACGCGCCCGTTTAGCCCGCGCGGAGCGGAACTAGGTCGCCAGTCGCATCGGAATAATGGCAATGATTGACAGCCTGTAAGCTAAACTCGGGACACGGGCAGTCGTGCGCGTTTCCACATCCTGCATCGCTGAATGTTTTGACAAATCGTCATCGGCGCTGACCCGTTCCATTTGGTCCAGTGTGATCAGCACGGCGGCCTGCGTCCTTGGACGCCTAAATTAGCTTGACCGGATCGAGCGCCGACGTGCCCGCCGAGGTCACGTCATCGTCGATAAAAACGCGACCGGTATTGGGCGCACCGACCGACAATCCTCCTTCGCCTTAGTCCATGGCTTACTCGGGATTGAACGCCAACGGCACATCGCGGCCGTGGACGACCAAAGCGATTCCCGTGGCGGTCACCCGCGGGATGCCATTGCAAGCGGGAACATAAAGCATGTTGAATTCCGCATCCGACGCCGAGGCGTCGACGGCCTCTGCTCTTTGCGCTCTAACTGGAGCCGATGCTCGATTCGAGGGTTGATTTTGGAAGCTGTGGCGAGCGACGCCACTGAACTCAGGTGCACCACACTTGAGCTGCTTGAACTGCCTTACACTAAATCCCCGATCGATAGGCTTAGTCTCTCATGAACCCCCGCCTGACATCGTCATGACCGTTAAAGAAGTTGCCGACTACGCGCAGCTCAATAAATGCGCGGTGTATCGACTGGCGGTTTCGCGCCGCTTGCCCCGCTTCAAGGTCGGGGCGAACTGGCGCTTCAAAAGGGGCGACATCGACGGTTGGATAGCGGCTCAGTCACCATCTGCTCAGGAAGCAGGCGACCCACTGAAGGACAAGAAGGTATGAAGCTGGTCCCCAACAGCGGCCCAGACCGCGTTATCGACCTGATGCGGCCTCATCTGCGGCCAGGGCACCAATTCGGCTGTGTCACCCCATCTCTATCGCTATTTGCCTTCGCAGAGCTGCGCGAACTGCTGGCCAAGTTGGACCTGGTGCAGCTCATCCTGCCCCCGACTGACGATGGACTCGACTTCCTAGGTGGCGAGGAGGATCGCGCCGCGCGCAATCGGCTCCAATCGAGGTGGTTAGCAAACCAGTGCGCCAACTGGCTTGAAGGCGCGGTAGAAATGCGCAGGGCGCATGGACCCGTGCCGCAGGGTGCAGCAGTCATGCGTGCGCCGGACGGCACGGCCGATCAAGTAGTGATGGGTTCGTTCGCCTTTAGTACGGACGGCCTGGGCCTGACGCCTAGCAACCCATTGAACCTGATCCAAGCATCGGAGTCGGCTGAAGAAGCAGCGCAGCTCGCCCGCTGGCTTGAACAGCAATGGGCCACGCTGCAGGCACAGCCCGACAGTCGGCCAGCCCTGATTGAAGCCCTGCGCGACATGGGCCAGCACCGAGCCCCATTCACCCTCTACGCCGCCATCCTAAACCACCTGTTCGGGAACCAAGGCGACGAGATGGACGAAGAGCGCATCGTCAAGTCCGCCACCGGCATCCGCAACACCGTCGTCTGGAAGAAGCTGTTCAAGTTCCAGCGTGATGGTGTCGTCGGCGCCATCGACAAGCTGGCCCGTTTCGGCGGCTGCATCATCGCGGACAGCGTCGGCCTCGGTAAGACCTTCGAAGCTTTGGCGGTCATTAAGTATCACGAGCTTCGCAACGACCGCGTGTTGGTGTTGGCGCCCAAGCGCCTGCGCGACAACTGGACGCTCTACAAGGCCAACGACAAGCGCAACGTTCTGGCGGCCGACCGCTTCAACTACGACGTGCTAAATCACACCGACCTTTCGCGCGACGGCGGCAGTTCCGGGGACATCGACCTGAACCAGGTGAACTGGGGCAACTACGACCTGGTTGTCATCGACGAGAGCCACAACTTCCGCAACAAGAAGTCGCCGCGTCAGGGCACTGAGACCCGCTACGACCGGCTCATGCGCAAGGTCATCAAGGAAGGTGTTAAGACGCGCGTGCTGATGTTGTCGGCCACGCCAGTGAACAATCGCTTGGCTGACCTGAAGAACCAGATCGCGTTCGTCACCGAGGGCGACGATACCGCGCTGGTGAGGCATGGCATCGACAGCATCGAGCAGACGACGCGCAAGGCCCAAATCCAGTTTAACCGCTGGCTGGCCATGGACGAGGCCGAGCGCACGCCTGGTCACCTGGTTGAAATGCTGGGCTTCGATTACTTCACGCTGCTGGATCACCTGACCATCGCGCGTTCGCGCCGGCACGTCGAGAAGTATTACGGCACGGCCGAGACGGGCAAGTTTCCCGGGCGCCTGCCCCCCATCAACATCAAAGCCGACGTGGACCTAGCGGGCCAGTTCCGCGCCATTAAGGACATCAACCTCGAAATCCGGCGCTTGAACCTGGCTAGCTACGCGCCGCTGCGCTACGTGCTGCCGCACAAGCAGGCAGCCTACGACGCCAAATACAGCACCGAGATTCGGGGCGGTGAAAGCTTCTTTCGGCAGTCTGATCGTGAAGAAAGCCTCATCCATCTGCTGCGGGTTAACGTGCTTAAGCGCATGGAGAGCGCCGTGTCCTCGTTCTCGCTGACCGTTCAGCGGCAGCTCAAGGACGTGGAAGCGGTGCTGGCCCACATCGAGGCCCACGACGAGGACATTCAAGAAATCGACATCGCCGACGTGGACATCGACGACCCGGCGTTTGAGTTGTTGCTAGTGGGACGCAAGGTCAAGGTGTTGCTGAGCGACGTGGACTTGATCCGCTGGAAGCAAGACCTCATTGAAGACCGCAACCGCCTGGCGACCCTGCTGGCCGCAGCACAGCAGGTTGACGCGGCGCGCGACGCCAAGCTGGCCAAGCTGCGCGAAATGGTCGAGCAAAAGTGCCGCCAGCCCATCAATGCCGGCAACCGCAAAGTCATTGTCTTCACCGCATTCTCGGACACCGCGCAATACCTCTACGCCAATTTGGCGTCTTGGGCCAAGGCCACACTCGGTATCGACGTTGGCTTGGTCACCGGCAGCGCCGGCATCCAGACCACCTTGCCCGGCCTGCGCAAGAGCATGAGCAGCGTACTGTCGGCCTTCGCGCCGCGCGCCAAGGAGCGCCCGGCCGACATGGCGGACGAGGGCGAAATTAACTTGCTCATCGCTACCGACTGCATCTCTGAAGGCCAGAACCTGCAGGACTGCGACTGGCTGGTCAACTACGACATTCACTGGAACCCAGTGCGGATCATCCAGCGCTTCGGCCGCATCGACCGCATCGGCTCGCCCAACCAGAGCATCCAGTTGGTGAACTTCTGGCCCAACATGGAGCTGGAGGAATACATCGGCCTAGAGCAGCGTGTCAGCGGGCGCATGGTGCTGCTGGACGTGTCGGCCACCGGCGAGGAAAACCTCATCGAGCAGCAGTCGGGTAACCCGATGAACGACCTCGAATATCGGCGCAAGCAGTTGCTCAAGCTGCAAGACACGGTCATCGACATGGAGGACCTCAGCAACGGCGTGTCCATCACTGATCTGACGTTGAATGATTTCCGTATCGACCTAGCGCAATACCTCAAGGAACACCCCGGCCAGCTCGACACCCTACCGCTTGGCAGCTACGCCGTCACCACTAGCATCGACGCCGACATTGCGCCCGGCATCATCTACTGCCTGCGGGCCGAAGGTGCCGTGGCTAAGGGGCAGCAGTCCGACTACCCCCTGGCACCGATCTACCTGGTCCACGTGGGCGACGACGGCGCCGTGCTGCTACCGTACCCCCAGGCCAAGCGCATCCTGGACCGGCTCAAGCGCCTGGCCCTCGGCCGCGAGCTGCCGGATGACGGCGCTTGCACAAAGTTCGACGAGGACACCAAGCAGGGCGAGGACATGCGCCAAGCACAGAAGCTGCTGGCCGCCGCCGTGGCGTCTATCGTGGGTAAGAACGAAGAGCGCGCCATAGCTAGCCTGTTTTCTCCAGGCGGCACCCATGCAATGAAAGGCGAGTTCGCCGGCAGCAACGACTTCGAGGTCGTCGCCTTCATGGTGGTGTTGCCGGGGGCCGCTGCGTGACAGTGCAGGCGCTGACGAGCTTGATGGTCTCGGCACTGGCCCTGCCGGCCAGTTGTCGCGTAGATCAGCGCGTTCCAAAGAAGATGCTGGTAGAGAACGGCGCCCCAACCAGCGCCGACAAACGCCTCATCAACGACAGCGTCGAAGAGGTGCAGTGGCTTGCCGCGCTGAAGCCCAATACCGTCGGCGTGGCCGATTACCGCGACGGCGAGCGCGAGTACCTAGAGGTGGCGGTGTTGTGCGTCACCGCACGGCACGCGCCGCAGGGAGACGGCGGCAATGCCACCAAGCCGCCCAACATCACCCGCCTGACCGAGTTGGTGCACCGCGCCGTACCTTACCCCGTGCTATTGCTGCTGGGCGCACCGCAGGGCATGTTTCTGTCCCTGGCGCACAAGCGCTGGGCACAGAACGAGGCCAGCAAAGTGGTGCTAGATGGCGAGCCGGCCACGGTGGACCTGGCGCTTGATCTGACGGCTGAACACCCATTTATGCAGGCGGTGGCCCTGGCCCGCCAGCCCCAGGCCAACCTGATGGCCCTTTACCAGGGCTGGCTGGACTGCCTGACCGCCTGGCACGCGGCCAAGATAACTGGCACCTTCACCGCCGCAAGTACACCGGTCCAGGCTGCTGCACGCCGCGAAGCACTGCGCACCTGCGAACGGCTGGAGCGGGAGGGCGCTCGATTGCGGGCGCTGGCGGCCAAGGAAAAGCAGATGGCGCGGCAGGTGGACCTGAACCTTGCGCTCAAGCGCCTTAGCGCCGAGCTGGCGTCGGCGAGAGAACAACTTTGAAAACTCTTGAATGAACTCGAACGAGGCAGCGAAGAAGCCCATGCAAAAACTAGAAGCCCACAGCCCACAGGCGAAGTCAGCCGACGTGATGGCCGACAACATCGCACAGCTTAGGGTTTTGTTTCCCGAATTGATCACTGAAGGCCCAAGCGGCGTCGCCGTGAACGTGGACGTGCTCAAGACACTGGTAGGCGACCAAACGGCCACCGATGCCGAAGAGAAGTACGGGTTGAACTGGCACGGCAAGCGCAGGGCGCGGAAGCTGGCATTGGCGCCCAGCACCGGCACCCTGCGGCCGTGCCGGGACCAAAGCGTGGACTGGGATTCGACTCAGAACCTCATGATCAAGGGCGATAACCTTGAAGTTCTCAAGTTGCTGCATAAAAGCTACGCCGGCAAGGTCAAGCTGGTCTACATCGACCCGCCATACAACACGGGGAGGGACTTTGTCTACCCTGACAACTTCCGCGACAGTATGCGTAACTATAAAGAGCTAACCGGGCAACTCGACCTCGATGGAAAGCCTATCACTAGCAATGCTGAGTCTAGCGGCCGTTTCCACACGGACTGGCTGAACATGATGTACCCACGGATGAAGCTAGCGCGGTCGCTACTCGCACAGGACGGCGCGATGTTCGTGAGTATTGCTGATCATGAAGTTCACAATCTGCGTCAGGTACTGGATGAGATCTTCGGTCCTGAAAATTTCATAGCGACTGTCGTCTGGCACAAGATGGATAGCCCCAAGAATTCGGCCGTCCATCTCAGCGAAGACCATGACTACATCGTGATCTACGCAAGGGACGCCGACACCTGGCGCCCGTGTCCGCTCCCAAGGACACACGAGATGATCACCCGATATAAAAACAGCGACAACGATCCGCGCGGTCCATGGTTGCTTGGGGACCTAGCTGCACGTAACTTCTATGGCCAGGGTAGGTACCCCATAACAACACCGTCCGGAAAAATCATCTCTGGCCCGCCTGCAGGAAGCTACTGGCGCATCAGTGAGGAAAAGTTCCGTGAGCTCGATAAAGACGGGCGGATTTGGTGGGGCGCAAACGGCGACAACCGACCTGGAATTAAGCGCTTCTTGTCTGAAGTAAAGGACGGCGTCGTTCCGCAAACCTACTGGCCATGGAAAGATGTTGGCAGCACCCGGCATGCAAAACAGGAATTGTCTCAATTGATGGAGGCTGACGCTGGCGATGATCTATTTATCACGCCAAAGCCGGTTCGCTTGTTGAGACGAGTTCTACAGATCGGAGCGGACAAAAATGCGCTGGTCTTAGACTTCTTCGCCGGCTCTGGCACCACTCTTCAAGCTGCAATGGAGCAAAACGCAGAGGACGGGGGCACCCGTCGGTGCATCTTGGTTCAGTTGCCTGAGCCACTTCCCGTAGTGACTTCAAGGGGCTACAAGTCGATTGCTGACATTACCGTTGATCGCATCCGTAGGGCCGGCATTCAGACCCGAAAGAACAATCCACTGTTTGTCGGAGACATCGGTTTTCGCACCTACGTGCTGGATAGTTCAAACATCAAGGCTTGGAATCCTGATGCAAGGAGCCTTGAGCAGACGTTGTTTGCCCAGCAAGAACATATCGAGGCAGGGCGAACCGAACATGATGTGCTTTGCGAACTATTAATCAAACTTGGCCTTGATCTTTGCGTCAACATCGAGCACCGTACCGTTCAGGGCAAAGAAGTGCACGCGGTGGGCGGCGGCGTCCTGATGGCTTGCCTGGCGACCTCCATCGCGGCCACCGAAGTGGAAGCTGTCGCGATGGACATCATCGACTGGCACAAGGAATTGGCGCCAGCTGGCGAGGCAACGTGCGTGTTCCGCGACAGTGCCTTTGTCGATGACGTGGCCAAGACCAACATGGCCGCAATTTTGAACCAGAACGGCATCCAGACCGTCCGCAGTCTGTGAGGGCCGGTCGATGAAACTCCATTTCGAACCCAACCTCGACTACCAGCTCCAGGCCATCGAGGCCGTCTGCGACCTGTTCCGAGGGCAGGAGATCTGCCGCACCGAGTTCACTGTCACGATGAAGCTGTCGGACCAGCAATTGACGCTAGGCGTCGCCGAGGCCGACCTTGGCGTCGGCAACCGGCTGACGCTGCTGGATGACCAGCTACTGCAGAACCTGCGCGACGTGCAGTTGCGTGGTGGCCTAGCGCCATCCAGCGCGCTGGCCTCAGGCGACTTCACTGTTGAAATGGAAACAGGCACCGGCAAAACCTATGTCTACCTGCGCACGATCTTCGAGTTGAACAAACGCTACGGCTTCACCAAGTTCGTCATCGTCGTGCCCTCGGTGGCCATCAAGGAGGGCGTCTACAAGTCGCTGCAGATAACCGAAGAGCACTTCAGGGGCATCTATGCCGGCGTGCCGGTAGACTTTTTCCTTTACGACTCCAGCAAGCTGGGGCAGGTGCGTAACTTCGCTACAAGCTCCAGCATTCAGGTAATGGTGGTCACGGTCGGCGCCATTAACAAGAAGGACGTGAATAACCTCTACAAGGACAGCGAGAAGACGGGCGGCGAGAAGCCCATCGACCTCATTAAGGCCACCCGGCCCATCGTCATCGTGGACGAACCGCAGAGCGTGGACGGCGGCCTGACGGGCGCCGGCAAGACCGCGTTGGACGCCATGAACCCGCTGTGCACACTGCGCTACTCGGCCACGCACGCCATCAAGCACCACATGGTGTTCCGGCTGGATGCGCTGGATGCCTACGAACGCAAGCTGGTCAAGCAGATCGAGGTGGCGGCGGCCACCATCGAGGACGCCTACAACAAGCCCTACGTGCGACTGGTTTCGGTCAGCAACAAGCGCGAGGCCATTAGTGCCAAGGTTGAGCTTCACGTGAAGACCGCCACGGGGGTAAAGCCGAGAGAGGTGCAGGTCCGCGACGGCGACGACCTGCAGCAGTCCGCCGAGGGCCGCGAGATCTACACTGACTTTCGCGTGGGCGAAATCAACACCGCCAAGGGCGAAGAGTTTTTGGAGCTGCGCTACCCGGGCGGCGAAGTGATGCTGGCCGTGGGCCAAGCCTACGGCGATGTCGATGCGCTGGCTGTGCAGCGCGAGATGATCCGCCGCACGATCCGCGAACATCTTGACAAGGAAAAGCTGCTCGGGCCAAAGAACATCAAGGTGCTGTCGCTGTTCTTTATCGACGCCGTGGAGCGTTACCGCCAGTACGACAAGGACGGCAACTCGATGAAGGGTGACTACGCCCGCATCTTCGAAGAAGAGTATCGGCGTGCGGCTAAGCTCCCGGCCTATCAGAGCCTGTTCACCGAAGTGGATCTGGCTAGCGCCGCCGAGGACGTGCACAACGGCTACTTTTCCATCGACAAGAAGGGCGGCTGGTCCGACACGGCCGAGAACAACGCCGGCAACCGTGACAACGCCGAGCGGGCCTACAACCTCATCATGAAGGACAAGGAGAAGCTGCTCGACATCAAGACGCCGCTGAAATTTATCTTCTCGCACTCGGCGCTGAAGGAAGGTTGGGACAATCCCAACGTGTTCCAGATTTGCACCCTGCGCGAAATGGGCACTGAGCGCGAGCGCCGGCAGACCATCGGCCGGGGCCTGCGGCTATGCGTGGACCAGAACGGCCAGCGTGTGCGTGGCTTCGAGGTCAACCGGCTGACGGTCATCGCCACCGAGTCCTACGAGCAGTTCGCCGAGAACCTGCAGAAGGAAATCGAGGCCGACACGGGCATCCGCTTTGGCGTGTTGGAGCAGCACCAGTTCGCTGGCATCGCAATCAAGGCGGACGACGGCACGCTGACGCCGCTGGGTGTGGAACAGTCCAAGGCGCTGTGGGATCACCTCAAAGCGGCCGGGCATGTCGATGCCAAAGGGAAGGTGCAGGATTCGCTGAGGCTGGCCTTGAAGAACGGCACGTTGGCGCTGCCGCCGGCCTTCGAGGCTCAGCGCGGCCAGATTGCTGGAGTGCTGCGCAAGGTGTCGGGTCGGCTGGAGGTCAAGAACGCCGACGAACGCAAGGCGGCGCCGTTGCGCAAGGACAAGGACGGCAAGGCCGTTTACCTGTCCGAAGATTTCAAGGCGCTGTGGGACCGCATCAAACACCAGACGACCTACCGCGTGCAGTTCGACAACGCCAAACTACTGCAGAACTGCATCACTGGGCTGCAGAAGGCACCGCCCATCGCCAAAGCGCGGCTGCAGTGGCGCAAGGCTGACATTGCCATCGGTAAGGCCGGCGTTCAGGCTACCGAGACGAGCGTATTGGCACCAGTGGTGCTCAATGAGAACGACATAGAGCTGCCGGACTTGTTGACCGACTTGCAGGATCGCACACAGCTCACCCGCCGCAGCATCATCACCATCCTGACCGAGAGCGGCCGGCTGGACGACTTCAAACGCAACCCGCAACAGTTCATCGAGCAGACCGCCGAAATCATCAACCGCTGCAAGCGCCTGGCGTTGGTGGACGGCATCAGGTATCAAAAGATTGGCGATGAGCACTTCTATGCCCAAGAGCTGTTCGCCAAGGACGAGCTGACGGGCTACCTGCGCAACATGCTGCTAGATACCAAACGGTCGATCCACGAGCACGTCATCTACGACTCGACCACCGAACGCGACTTCGCCGAAGCGTTGGAAAAGAACCAGGGCGTGGTGCTCTATGCCAAGCTACCCAGCTGGTTTAAGGTGCCCACGCCGCTGGGGCCATACAATCCGGACTGGGCCATCCTGTTCGACCAAGACGGCGCTCAGCGGCTGTATTTCGTCGTCGAAACCAAGAGCAGCCTGTTTACCGACGACCTGCGCAGCAAGGAAGACGCCAAGATGCTCTGTGGGGAGGCTCACTTCGCCGCACTACAGTCCGGGGAGAACCCGGCGCGCTACGTCCGTGCCACGTCGTTTGGCGATGTGCTGAAGTCCCTCGAATGACTACCCGCCAGGCTCGCAAGCAATTCTTCGTTGGCTATGCAGCACCGCGGGCGAAAACCGTCATTACCGACGGGTGCTTTTGGCCGTTAGCGTCATGGCGTCTGCCACTAACTGCGCGAGATCCGTAAGCGTTTGGCAATACCCGTGAACCCCGAGCACTTGGCTAGGCTGCAAGTCGTTTTCAAAGCCTTCGATTCTACTGAGGCACAGCCTTAGCGCTTATTCAGGCACTACCCGCCGAATCAGATCCCTAAGTTGAGATCGAAGGTCATCCGCATGGCGGGACACATCCAGGCATCCCAAGGACAACGATTCGGTGCCGCTGTGAATTCCGAACGTACGCATCACCCCGCTCGCCCCGCCTGGAACCGCGGGGTAAAGCAACAAGAGCCGCTCGCACGCATAAATGCGGGCGTACGCCATCATCTGATAGACGTCCGACTGGGCCACGCCGCCTTTCTTGACCAAGGGGTCGGAGCCCAGGCGCTTCCATTTGGTGTCGATCACCGCGAGGACTTTTCCGCCTCGCCGCAGCAGGATATCTGGCTTCGTCTGAAACCACTCCCCCTTGCACTGGGCACCATCACTGGGTTCGCCGAGGCAGTAGCGCAGGCCACCCTGCACCACCACCTCGATGGTCGAGGTGGCAAGGACGCGGCGCAGCACGGCGGCAACCGCCGCTTCAAACAGGGTATGCATGGGAAAAAGCAGGGTTAACCCCTGCGCGCCATAGGTATCGGGGCGCGTCCCCTGCCAGTCCCGTTTAATTAAGAGCCGAGCAAGTGACACGGCGTTGGTCCACCGGCTGTTGGTCCGGTCCAGCACCGCCCGGGCCCACGGAAGGCGAGCCGGCAAGACGTCGGAGACCGGGGCCAGCCTCCATCGCAGTTCGCTTAGGATCCGTTGCGTTGATGCCGAGCGGCTCAGGGGTATAAGGAAGACGACCGTCGCTTTCATGATTTGCATCAAAGGCGTGTCGTGGGTCAACGTGTCATAGCGGCAAGCCAGCCGATCCGGCCGGACGGCGTTGAAGGTAAATTGCCTGAGCACATCGAGCCGGCCGCGTAATGCCTGCAGATCGTCGGCTCTGGACGCATAGGCGTGAGGCAGGCCCGCACGCAGCAGGGTAAGCAACTGGTCCGCGAAATTGCGAATAAATATTTCCAGCAAACTGTCTTCGTCATGCGCCATCGCGGCCGAACTGCCCGCACGCAGGTCAATGTCCAGTGCTAACGCCAGCAAGCCGCCCAGGCGCCGGCGAACAGTGAACTTCGCTTCATCGGGATCGCCGGGATCGACCTTCGGGAGGATTTCCAGGCTGCACCCCGGCGCGGCAATGACGCCGACCATCTGCTTGGCATGCAGAAAGCGCCTGCTGTCGGACAGGATGTTGCTGCCGTTTTTATCCGCGAGGGGATGCGCACGGGCGGCAGCAAGCAATCGGTCTGCCTGCTGCACGGAAAAGCCGTCAGAGCGGAACGACGCCTTTCCCCACTCGAAAATCGTTTGGTGCATCACGCTGCTTTGTCCTGGACTCCGCTCGATGTTCCGGCCTCGGGCGTCTCACTATGCCCGGCAACATCAGGCAGCGTCGTCCCGTCAAGCAGGCGCAGGTAGGCATTGCTCGTGAATGCATGACGGACGAACCAGCTCTCCCTGGCATCTCCGTCGATGCCAGGCGGGGCCTTGATCATTCTCTTGCCGATGAAGCCGTCGCCGACCACGGCCTGCACACGACTCCAGTTTTCGAAGAAATACTCTTGCAGCAGCGGAATGACCCGGTCACGCATCACGGCGTCGATGTCGTCACGATGCCTGCACCTCATGAAGAACGCATGGCCAATCCGGTGTTCACGGTCCAGGAGATATTCGACGCGATCGTTGATGATCGTCAGCACGTTGCCAAGCGGGATGCCATCGATTGGCTTGAGAAGCTGGGCGTCCGGCGCGATCTCCCGGAACATGAACCGACGCCGTAGCGCCGTATCAAGCACGGCGATCGAGCGATCGGCGGTATTCATCGTGCCCCCAATATGGAGATTTGCCGGTACGCCGAAGTCGAGTCTCGAGTAAGGAAGCGTCACGGTCAGTGCATCGGGCATCCCGACCCGTTTGTCGGGCTCGATCAGCGTGATTAGTTCGCCAAACACTTTGGAGATGTTTCTATGCCGGGCAAGCTCGAATCACCGTTATGGGCCAAAAGTGCTTAATCAGATAGCCAGAATTAACCAAACAACCCGGATATTTAAACCATAACCAAATTAATTGACTAAGCGACATATAGCCGAGTGCTGCGCTTAGTTCCTACTTGTTGCGAGAACGCTTTTCAAGAGCATCAAACGATTCGAAGCCAACTGGCTTTGCTCTTGACCCCTGATTCGACAAATTTAACTCATAACATAGTTTGGCATAAATTCTGGACGGGAAGCCACCACTGAAACTCCACGCAGCCCCGTCTTGTTCCATTTGCAATACCCCTGATATATTCCGGTATTTTGTTCCAAGCTGATGGCAACAATATATTCCGACAACTGGCTACTATGCTTAAACCCAAGCAGCCTCATCTCAACAACCAGCTCTCTAAATTCCTTGTCCTCAATTTCTTCGTTCGCAATCTTGGCTGCAGGTTGAAACTGCTGGCATTTGTCCTCAATCACGGGCTCCCTAGTGATTGCCACGTCTTTGTTTGATGGGAATGGGTGCGAAAATATAACTGGGTCAACGATATATTTGGCTTGCTTGAATTGTGCATTGAGCCATGGCGGCAAATCACAATTGGAATTCAGCCATTCATTAAAATCATGCAAATCCTCTTTAGACCAACTAACTCTTCCTTTATGGAGGTCGTCAACCGAAAATCCCGTTGCTTTTGGATTTTTAAAACTTGGATCATCGCCTTGAAAAATTGATGCAAACTTCAACAAATCAGAGGGCTTCTTTATGCAAAGCCTGAAGTACCCGTGAGTTGCCCAAATGTAGTCAATGGATGGTTTTCTAAGTTTATCCATATAAGGCTCAAGTGTGATTCCTACACTGCGCCCACTTTTTAAATTCGGCATGTATTCATCTCTAGAGTTTTTTGGACACAGCAATCTTGGCATATGCACATCTGGCTCGTCGATGCATTTCGTGCCAAGCGACCATTTTGCCGGTGTATCCGGTCGCACCGTATATCAGTAGCTGGCTCATGACGACACCTGTTGCCAGTTCTTGTAGACGGACTCGAGGCTATAGCCGTCCCGATCCATTACGTTCGCCGCATAGAATCGCGGGACGTAGTGGAAAACCCTAGAGCTGGCGCTGATGCCGGGACCAAGTGAACGGTGCGGCAGTAGCGTAGCGGCTTGCTGCCATCCGGTCCGAAAATTTGGGTTACCAGGAATAGCTCGGTGCCCGGCTCACCGGCATCGTAGGTCTCGCGCAGGAGATTCTCCGCGCTCCAGGCCGCCCGCTCGTCTTTATCGTCCGCTGTCACCTCCCCTCGCTCGCGGCCATGGCAATGCGGCATGAGGGCCCGGCTTCGCCACCGACTTACCGAACAGACACCCTGGGGCCTTCCGGTTCACTGCGGCAGATCCGCAGCGAGGTCGTTGGTGCCGGTGGCAGGCTTACGATTTCATGCTTTGCGTTTTTCACGGCAATGGTGAACGCTTCGAGCTCGGTCCCGCACGGCGACCGGTTGAAACTCGAATACACGCCAGAGATGCATCGTGACGAGCGAGAGCGCTCGCTGTCCATCCAAACGCACCCTTCTGCATCTCGACGACCTCTATCCAGTAGCCCCGATTGTCTATGTCATTTCTGGATGTAAAGTTACGCTCACCCACTGGACGCTCGCCACATCAACGGCTACGCGTTGCCCACGGTTTTAGGCATAAAGTGCCGCAACGTTATGTTTTCTGACATAGCGACGCCCCTTGTTCGCATACTGGCTTGGGCAGGTGCGCTGCTATGCGATTTCAGGGTGTAAACGCTAGTGCTTTAACGTCGACATGTAGTTAGCTGAACAGTGGAAGCTGCAGAAGCGCATTGGTAGTCGTTGCCAGAGCCGTACATAACTGGGCAGTATGTACGGTACTTTTCGTTGGAGGCAGCTGGCGCGCCGGAGACCTAAGAATAACTTTAGCGGCTAAAATTTTCGTGGGCGTATCCTGTTACTGCTGAACTGGTCATAGCAGTTTCAACGATGTGCCACGGTTGCGCATGCGTTGGCCTAGGGGCGTCGATAGGCCTTTTTTGCCGGTAAGTGCGTCCGTGCATGCATCGCGATCATGCAATTTTGACATTTAAGTCGCTGCGGTTCGTCTCTAAACGGCCGCGGTAATATGGCAGGACCAACAGCGCCCAGGAGGGGAGATTGAGCGATATTGCAATCACGATGGCTAAACTTGCTGGCATAAAAAAGGCAGCTACCGCCGCCTTGGCAGAAAAAGTGAACGTCGCGCGAGGCGGAGAACTCCGTCGCTCATTTGAGCCTGATGTGGTGGGCTACTACTTCAAACAAACAGGTGCGCTTGTGGATATGTTGAGAGAGCTGTTACCTGCGTTGTATGCGGATTTCCAGCCGGTTGCCACTGACCCCACGACCGAACTTTATCAAGCAGACCGAGAAGCGCCGAAGAGGTTTAACTATGGACGAGACCAACTAGAAAGGCTGGTTCGTGATATTGATCAAGTGCTTGAGATCCGTGCAAATAGCGAGCTTTCTCAACCATCTGCGGCCTCGCTTTCCGCACTTAGGCGAGTCTTCATTTCCCACGGAAGATCGAACGACTGGCGTGAGGTCCAGGCTTATATCGAGCGAGATATAGGGCTATCGACATTAGAACTCGCGCAGGAGCCGAACGCGGGCCAAACAATCATCGAGAAGCTAGAGAAAAATGCCTTCGGATGCGACAGTGCAGTGATCGTTATGAGCGGAGACGACGTAGATGCAGATGGCCGAGCGCGCGCACGAGAGAACGTGATGCATGAAGTCGGCTTCTTCCAAGCGAAGTACGGGCGCTCGCGCGTGTGCCTGTTACATGAAGAGGCGGTGAGCATCCCCACAAACTTGTCAGGAGTAGTCTACATACCCTTTCCAAAAGGAGGCATTGGCGCTTCCTTTGGCGTGCTTGCCCGCGAACTTAAGGCTGTGTATGACCGCTAAGCAGGGGCCAGTCGCCTACCGCACCGCGTCTGCGGTAGGCGAGCAAACGCGCTCATGCGCCGGTCTAAACTAGAGCTCTACGCCTTGGGTGCTGACGGCTGGTTATTCGCGTTGGCGAGCCGAAGAATGCGTACTGCACCTGAGAGCACGACTAGGGCAATCAACAACCCGACTATTAAGTCAGGGTAATGTGACCCAGTCCATGCGACTAAGGCGCCAGCGACGATGACGCCTGTGTTGGCAATCACATCGTTGGTAGAGAAAATCCAGCTGGCACGCATGTGAACACCGCCCGTCCGATGCTTGGAAATCAGCGCCATGCAGGCTACGTTCGCGACAAGCGCAACCAGCGAGATGGCCATCATGGCTGGCGCCTCGGGCTCGCTGCCACCAAAGAACCGACGGACGACCTCGAACAAGGCCCCTAAAGCGAGCAGCAGTTGGAAGTAGCCGCTCAAGCGCGCCGCGCTTGCCTGAGAGGATGCTGCCTTTCCAACGGCGTAGAGGCTGACGCCATAGACAGCAGCGTCTGCGAACATGTCGAGCGAGTCGGCAATCAGGCCAGTCGACTGAGCCCACAAGCCTCCTGCGAACTCAGCCACAAACATCACGGCGTTGATCACAAGCAGAATCATCAATGTCGAGCGTTCGCCCTTCTCGTCAGTTTCTACAGGAGTAGCTTCTGTCGCTGCGACTGGCCCTGTCTCCGACAGCTTTGCGCCAAAGTTCAGGGGGGTCAGAAGCGCCAGCACTTCCTCAGGGGATGCACGATGAAAGACAGTCAGCCGGCGCGCATTCAGATCGAAATCCAGCCGGTCGACCGGGGCTCCATCGAGCGCCATACGGATCAACCGCTCTTCTGACGGGCAGTCCATCTTCGGAACGTCGAACACGGACCGCTCCACCTGAGTAGGCACGTCCGTCGTCTCCGCAATGGCTGCCCCGAACCTGAGCGGTACCAACAGGTCAAGCAAACGATCGGGAGCCATAGAGTGAACTACGGCGAGCCGCCGCGCGCCGAGATCAAATTCCAGATGCTGAACCTCTGTTTGGCCTTGCAAAGCCATGCGCACCAGGCGCTCTTCTGACGGGCAGTCCATCTTTGGGACGTTAAACACTGTGCGCTTCATCGCAGGTTCCTGAGTTGCTCTCGCGCTATTTAAATCCATGAAGTTACTTTAAGGTCAAGCCCCAGCTTAACGCGCGGGCTGTGCCTGTCGTCCCTTGTATGTGTTCAGCACAAAGCCAAGAACCGCAATCAGCAACACAACGACTTGGGCGATGACTGTTTCAGCAGTGGGATACATGCCGAGCAAATCAATGCGCGGTGCTGCGATCGGCGTAGCACCCACCCAACCGGCCTCCTGCAGTCCGGCAACGCCCTTCCCTGCCAAGATGACGGCGAGTATGGCGATCAGGATGGAGCTGATGCTGAAGAACTTGCCGATTGGCATACGAGCACTTGTCTTCAACATCACCCACGCAAGAACCGCCAGCAAAGCGACGCCGACCCCGAGGCCTGCCAAGAGCGCGTTTCCGTTCCCATCAGCAGCGAGCGCGGAATAGAAGAGCACTGTTTCGAATACTTCGCGGTACACAGCAATAAATGACAGACCGAACAACGCCCATGCCGAACGTTTCGACATGGCTGAAGACAGCTTTTCCTTCAGGTAGTCCTGCCAGCGTCCAGCCGCGCTTTTCTGATGCATCCAAAGCCCGACGCTGAGCAGAACGAGCGCGGCAAAAAGCGATGACAGGCCTTCTGTCACTTCGCGGCTTGCACCGCTGATGGTCACGAAGTAGGTCGCAACTGCCCAGGTAAGCCCGCCAGCGAGCAACGCTACAACCCATCCTGCGTGCACGTAGCGCAAAACGTCCGGTCGCTTAGCCTTCTTCAGGAAGGCCATGATGCCAACGACGATCAGCAGCGCTTCAAGACCCTCTCTAAGCAAAATGGTAAGGGAGCCCAAGAACGTTGTCAGTGGCGACGCCGCATCCCCGCCCAGTTCTTTTTCGACGTCCGCAAACAGGTAGTCCAACTTCTGCGCCGCTGCCTCGGCCTCGGCTAGCGTTCCATTCGCAATCGCCGATCGGTACCCGAGCATGCCGTTTTCCACCTCGGTAAGGAGCGCTTTGTTCCGCGCTCCAAGCGAAGGCTCCAGTGGTTCGAAGCCGTCGAGATAGGCTGATAGGGCGAGCCGTGTGGCTGCTTGTTTGTCGCCTTGACGCACAGCACTCAGGCTCTCATTCAGCCGAGTGCGGGACAAAGCAAGCCTGCCGGTGTTGCCCGCTTCGAAAGCAGCTTCCGGATGGCTACGCAGGTAGGCGGTCAGGTCGCGAGCGTCTTCTGCACCGATCCGTGCGGCGGCTGCAACCTCGGTCAATGTGGTAACTGCGGAGAGGTCCGCGAATTGATTGCGCGCGGCTGCATTGTCTTTCCAGAGCTTTTCGCCGCGGTTCCGCATTTCGTCGTCATGGGAAAGTGTCCCGGTAAAGAAAGCGAGTGCCCAGCGATCATCATCCGACAACGCTGCGAAGCTTGGCATTGAAGTGCCTGATACACCTTGGGAAATGACCTGGTAAAGCGCCATCACGCTTCGCGAGCTGGCGCGCTCGCGATCCGTGAACGCAATCGGAGGGGGATCCAGATTCGCTGCAAGCGGCCCGTCGCCCGCACCCTTCGAGCCGTGGCAAGACATACATTGCGCCTGAAATAGCGCTGCTCCCTGTTTCAAGTCAGGCACAGTCTTGGGCGCTACAGGAATCGGATAGGCCGCAATAAGTAGCGCCTCAGCTTGATGTGCCAATCGGCTGACTTCCGCGCCGTCACTCTTCTTGCTCACGGCATCTTGCAGCGATACGGCTGCAGCGATAACGGTATCCTTCGATGCGTGTGGAGGAAGGCCGCGAGCCTGTGTCACCGCGTTCGCGGTGAAGTCGACCATCTCGGCGTACTCAGCCTCGCTGATCACGGCGCCCTTATCAACAGCGCCGCCGTAGTCGACAGCCACGTAATCCAGTAGTTGCCAGAGTTGGCGTGGTCCTTCCTCCGATCCGGCGGGCAACGGCTGCGCAATCGCAGCCCCTAACGAAAACCAACTCATACAAAACAGCAACAGCAGACGCTTCATTTCTTGCCTACAAATCAAAGGGGAAACACGTTATCGCGCAGCCGAAACCACCTGTTTGGCATGTGCCTACGGGACGAGGAGCTGGATCTTGGGCTGGCGTACCAGACCACCGCACCTAACAACAGGATGGCGGGGATGGCGAAGGCGAAGTTGGTATTGCCCGACGCTGCGGTACTTTAAAACAAAATACGCAACGGCACATGATTCGCATTTCGCCTCCGGGTGTCGACTCAAAAGGCCATCCACGGAACCGTACTTGGGGAACTGCCGTGCTAGCACCTACCGTGTAATTGAAATGAAAGACCTGTCGATGCTTAACGTGACATGTCGCTCTCAAAAAGGCTCTTCATGGTCGAAGAAATTGGAACTCGATCAACTCCAGTAGAATGTGAATCACCTTGATGTGCAGTTCCTGAATTCGATCTGCGTACTTACCGCCAGGAGTGACGATGCACACCGTGCTCAATGCTTCAAGCACCGTGCCGCTCCGACCTGTCAAAGCGATCACATCCAGCCCTTGATTCCTTGCGGTCTCTGCCGCTTTGATAACGTTTGCGCTTGATCCGCTTGTGCTAATGGCAAGCAGGCAGTCGCCAGCGCGACCATGGCTTTCGAGATACCGCGAGAAAATTTGGTCGTACCCGAAGTCGTTTGCGACGCAAGTAATATGTCCGACGTCGCTGATGGCTTGAGCCGCAAAGCCCCGCCGCGTGTCTCTGAAACGGCCAGTCAACTCTTCGGCAAAATGCATGGCATCGCTCATGGATCCGCCATTGCCACACGCATAGATTCGTCCGCCTTGACGCAGAACCGAGCCCATGACAGTGGCCGCCAACTCGATTGCATCGAGCGCAACTTGGTTGTTCAGAAATTCGTCCAAGCACGTCCGCGCTTCCATCAGCGCAGCGGTGATGATGTCATTGGCAACTGCGTTCGTGGTTGGCATCGAGTTACTCCACAGGTTCCATCAATGGATGGGGTTCAGTTTAATGGATGACGGCGTTCGGACCGAACAACCAAACGCCCAGCACACGATTGCTTATCGAGCCCTTCGGCAGCCAAATAGCAGGTTTCGGAGGGCGTCATACCGCTCGTTCGATAAAACCACCGCGCATAGCACTGTATGATGACCGGATCAGGATCGAGGCCTGGTTTTTTTGCATACGCGTCAATGACGATCTGGAGGTTCTGCGTTACCTGTGCCTGCTGGCAAATAGTGATGGTCCCAGGGAGCCTGTTCGCAAGGGGTTAGCTCGCACTGAACGGTGACATGACCGATGCCATACTCCTTTGCCAGAATCGCACGGATCGCAGGGAGCACCTGTTCGGTTGCGGAAGCATTTGCGTCCACCACAACGTGAACGGTCAGGCTGGTCTTGCCGCTGGTAAGTGCCCAAATGTGCAGGTCGTGTAGTGACAGTACCCCCGGCACCGTCAACAGGGTCTTCTTTACTGCGCCGAAATCGATGTCTTCGGGGACGCCTTCAAGAAGGATGTTGAGGCTGGACTTCAGTAGCACCCAGGTCCGTGGCAATACCCAAAAGCCGATCAACACCGCCACCGCGGAATCAACCCAAGTCCATCCGGTATAGCGAATGACCAGCGCGCCCACGATGACACCAAGGGAGCCCAATAAATCCGCCCAGACTTCGAGGTACGCCCCTTTGACATTCAGACTGGCATCCTTGCCGGCACTGAGTAGTCGCATACTGATCACGTTGACTATCAGCCCAATGACGGCCACGATCAACATCCCCCCGACTCGATCTGTGGCGGTGCGCTCAATCTTGCGTATGCTTCATACAGGATGTAGATCGCGACGCCGAAGAGCAAGAAAGCATTGAAAGCCGCAGCAAGTATCTCGAATCGGTAATAGCCAAAACTTCGCTTTCTGTCTGCAACCCGCTTGCCAAGATTGATGGCTAGCAATGAGATAGACAATGCTGCAACATCGGTGAACATATGCGCCGCATCTGACAGAAGCGCCAAGCTCTGTGTCAAAAGTCCACCCGCGACTTCGACGACCATGAAAAAACTGGTTAGGCAAAGGGCCAGAATCAGCGCTTTACGGCTGCTACCCGCGGCATGGTCATGCGAGTGTGCTTTTGCTGCATTCATTGCAAGTGTCTCCAGTACGGTGCCAGTAAGGTGCGATCCGATTGCGGATCGCACCCTCGGTTAGGCGATTGCGGCGTTGGCCTGCCGGTCAGCTTCACGCCGATGTACCCATCGATACAGCACAGGAAAAAGCAGCAAAGTCAGCGCCGTCGACGAGACGATCCCGCCAATAACGACGGTTGCCAAGGGTCGCTGCACCTCTGAACCCGTCCCTGTCGCCAACGCCATCGGCACAAAGCCGAGCGATGCGACAAGGGCCGTCATTAGCACGGGTCGCAATCGAGTGAGCGCGCCGGTGTGGACGGCTTCGTCCAGGCTCTTGCCTTCCTGTCTCAGTCCGCTGATGAACGAGACCATGACCAAACCGTTAAGAACGGCTACGCCAGACAGCGCAATGAACCCTACTGCTGCGGTAATGGACAACGGAATGCGCGGAGCCATAGCGCAAGGATGCCCCCGGTCAGAGCGAATGGGATGCCTGTAAACACCATCAGCCCGTCTTTCAGGTTCCCGAACATTGCGAACAACAGGACAAAGACGAGCAGCAAGGCTATGGGCACGACGAGCTTCAGCCTGGTAGTCGCCGACTCCAGCTGTTCGAAAGTACCTCCAAAGGTGCTCCAATAACCTGCGGGAATTTGCACCGAAGAAGCCATTTTCTGCTCAGCTTCGTTGACAAAAGAACCCAGATACCGACCACGGACGTTCGCCCTCACCACGACCCACCGCTTGCCATCTTCCCGACTGATCTGGTTTGGGCCAGGCGCCAAGTCGAAATTTGCGACTTCGGATAGTGGAATGAAAGACGTACCCGCATCTGCGGCAGATTTAGGCAGGGCAATGGGAATCCGCTTTAGTGCCTCGATGTCGGTGCGGACATTGTCCGGCAGACGGACGAGCACGTCGAAGCGTCGGTGGCGAGGCCACATATACCTTTCGCATCAGCAGGATCGACGAATCGATGACGGCCAAGGCTGACATCACCCGGGTAGACAAACCAGAGGCTTTCGCCTGGAGCGCAGGCGTTGCGAAGCTCCTCCTTTTTGAGGAAGCCTATGCGCTGGAAAGCGAGCCTACGTGCACCTGCATACGCCGTAGTATCCGCTTTTCGGGGCTCTTGGCCGGTCCATTGGCGACACTGGTGCGCCGCAAGCTCCAGGCCAGGCTCGTACGGTCGGATACGTGCTTGGAACGGCATCTACGGAGTTTATCGGTCCAGCAGGCTTCGAAAGGCCGAAGTACGGCTGCGCGCCACGGTGTCAAAAGTAACCGGATGCGGAGGTGTTACCATTTCATCTTGTATTCGTGCATGCTGCATTTGCTGCGGCGCTAGAGTTGAGCGGCTGTTCCCAAGAGCCCCGCAAAGGGCCTCCAACGAACATGAAATTCATGCGAATGACAGTGGTTTGCCAAACGGAATGCGAGGTCGTCACCCGTATCGTTGCGACGACAAACGGAAGATCCTGATCGACTTCAAGGATGAGGACTAACGGGCGCGATGCGAGCGTGGCACCGTTGATTCTCACTGCGCCGATGCAGGGCCTTCAGTATGTAGGCGACACGGCCAGCGCGACCCTCAAGGGCAACGAAATCAAGATTGAAGAGCCGGGGAAGCGTCCGATCCTGTGCACGAAGGAGACAAACTTGTGATCGCTCGCTCAAGTACGGAAGGGCTCTGACCTTGGCAGCCCTTAAATTCGCTCTGATTCCCATGATTGCTATCATGTTTGGGGCGCTCCTGGCCGGGTGGCGCACCCCGGGTGCGAAGCTCGTCGCAGCCATGCAGCATCTGGCAGCCGGCGTAGTGTTCGCAGCCGCTGCGACGGAGATCCTACCGCTGGTGAAGCATGGCGGTTCTCCGACTGCCACCCTGATCGGCGGCGCGCTGGGCGTTACGGTGATGCTGGGCCTCAAGGCGGCGGAAAGCCGGTTCGCGGGACCTGTCGCGCTCCTCGCTGCAATCGGGCTCGATCTTGCTATCGACGGCCTAGTTCTGGGGCTTGCTTTCATCGCGGGTGAGAAGGCGGGGACGCTGCTGGCTGTCGCACTCACTCTCGAAGTGCTCTTCCTGGCCTTGACCCTCACCAACGATCTGGCGGGCCGATATCGCAAGATGAAGGCGATCGGCTTGACGTGCATGCTGGCGCTGCTGGTCCCCATCGGCGCGTTGGTCGCGCAACCGGTAGCGCTGCTGAAGCCGGTGTGGATCACCGGGTTTCTGAGCTTCGGGCTCATGGCGCTGCTCTACCTCGTTACCGAGGAGCTGCTGGCCGAGGCGCACGAGAAGCCGGAATCACCACTTATCAGTGCAATGTTCTTCGTCGGCTTTCTCACGCTTTTGCTCGTCGAGGAGATTATGGCATGACGTCTTCAGGCCAGCGGGCGTCGGACGAGCGCCGGACATTGTGGATGGTTCTGCTCTTCAACGCGGCGATTGCCATTGGCTTCTTCGCCACCGGGTTGACGGCGGATTCTAGCGCACTCATTGCCAATGGTGTCGACAACCTCTCCGACACAGCGGTCTATGCGCTGAGCCTCGTCGCATTGAGCCACGGTCAGACCTGGAAGACCCGGGCCGCGACCGCATCCGGTGTGATGCTGCTGCTCTTTGCTGCAGGCATTCTTGTCGATGTCGGACGCCGCTATTTGCAGGGCAGCGACCCGATCGGACCGACAATGATGATCATGTCGGCGGTCGCTGGGATCGTAAATTATATCTGCCTGCGGCTGCTCCAGCGGCTGAAGCAAAAGGACGTGAATCTTCGCGCCGCCACCACTTTCAGCTTCAACGACTTCATCTCGAACGGCGGCATCCTGATTGCCGGCCTGCTGGTGCTGTGGCTCGGCACCAACTGGCCGGATCTGTTGGTCGGACTCGCGACTGCAATCATCGCGATCAAGGGCGGCATCGAAATCCTGCGCGACGCACGCGCTGAAACCAAGACCGACAAGGACGGCAAGCCATGACCGACAAGCTCGAACTCGAAGTCCCCGTCTTGCTGCCCGAAGTACCGAACGCGGCGGATGCGTGCGTTGGCCGGCTCGTTTCGACGCTCAGTGCTAAGCCCGGGGTCGATCGGGCGCATGTCGTCGCGGCGGAAGGCGCAACGCCGGCCAAGCTATGCATCCACTTCGATCCTGCGGTGCTGCCGCTGCCGCGTGTCCGCGAGATGGTGCGGGCAGCAGGCGCGGCGATCAGCGGGCGTTACGGCCATGCCGTGTGGCAGGTGCAAGGCATCAACCATGAGCGCCGCGCCCGAACGGTAGAGGATACTCTGCGCGCAGTTCCCGGCATTCTCCAGATCAATGCCAGCGCAGCCGGTACGGTCCGGGTCGAGTTCGATCGCGAACGGGTGACCGAAAGCACGGTCATCAATGCGCTAGGTGGCCTAGGGCTCAAGCGGGTCCGGCAGGTCGAGGTCGATGACCATGCCGGACACGGCCATGAGCCGGGTGGTCACGTGCATGGCGAAAAAAAGCACGGTCCGGGCGACGATCATGACCATGCCCATGCAGATTTTCTCGGTCCCAATACCGAATTGATCTTTGCGCTCGCGTGCGGTGCGCTCCTAGGGATCGGCTTTGCCATCAGTAGATTGGCCCTAGGCGTACCGGAATGGCTGCCGACTGCCTTCTACGTTGCCGCCTATGGCTTCGGCGGCTTCTTCACGCTGCGCGAAGCGATCGACAATCTCCGGTTGCGCAAGTTCGAGATTGACACGCTGATGCTGGTCGCGGCGGCCGGTGCCGCCGCGCTTGGCGAGTGGGCCGAAGGCGCACTCCTGCTGTTCCTATTCAGCCTGGGGCATGCGCTCGAGCATTATGCGATGGGCCGCGCCAAAAGGGCGATTGAGGCGCTGGCCGAGCTTGCGCCCGAAACCGCGACCGTGCGTCGCGACGGGAAGACAGTTGAAATTACGGTTGAGAAGCTGGCAATCGGCGATGTCGCCATCGTTCGCCCTAACGAACGGCTTCCCGCCGATGGCTTCATCATCAAAGGCACGAGCGCGATCAACCAGGCACCCGTCACCGGCGAGAGTATGCCGGTCGACAAGGTTCCGGTGGGCAACGTCGAGGTCGCCCGCGCCAGGCCCGATGCGGTCGATGCAGAAAGCCGCGTGTTCGCCGGCACGATCAACGGCGGAGCCGCGATCGAAATCGAGGTGACGCGGCGATCCAACGAGTCTGCGCTTGCCAAGGTCGTGAAGATGGTGAGCGAGGCGGAGACGCAGAAGTCGCCGACCCAGCGCTTCACCGACCGGTTCGAACGTATTTTCGTCCCGGCGGTGCTGATCCTCTCCGTGACATTGCTGTTCGCCTGGGTCGTGATCGACGAGCCGTTCCGCGACAGCTTCTATCGCGCGATGGCGGTATTGGTTGCGGCGAGCCCATGCGCCCTCGCCATCGCGACGCCCAGTGCGGTGCTGTCGGGCGTAGCTCGGGCAGCGCGTGGCGGTGTGCTGGTGAAAGGTGGCGCCCCACTGGAAAACCTTGGTTCGCTGAAGGCTATCGCGTTCGACAAAACCGGCACGCTGACGGAAGGGCGCCCTCGCATCACTGATGTGGTGCCCGTCAGCGGTACGAGTGAAACCGAGTTGCTCGCGCTTGCTGTGGCAGTCGAGGCCTTGAGCGATCACCCGCTCGCGCAAGCAATCGTGAAGGATGGCGGCGAGCGCTTGGGAACTGCCGAGCTGCCTGAAGCAAGCAACCTTAGAAGCCTTACAGGGCGCGGCGTAACCGCCACGGTTGATGCAGAGACCGTGTGGATCGGCAAGGTCGAGATGTTCGGCAGCGAAGGCATTCCGGCACTGGGGCATGAGGCGACGAGTGCCATTGCGCAGCTGCGCGAGGGCGGACGCACCACGATGGTCGTGCGCAAGGGCAATCGCGACTTGGGCGCGATCGGCCTGATGGACACGCCGCGCGAGGCTGCCAAGACCGCTATTCGCCGCCTGCATGAAATGGGCGTGTTGCGCATGATCATGATCTCAGGCGACCATCAGAAGGTGGCCGAGGCCATCGCCAAGGATGTCGGGATCGACGAAGCTTGGGGCGATCTCATGCCTGAGGACAAGGTCGCGGCGATCAAGAAACTTGCGGGTGAGGACAAGGTCGCCATGGTCGGTGACGGCGTCAACGACGCTCCGGCAATGGCAAGTGCGACGGTGGGTATCGCGATGGGTGCGGCGGGCTCGGACGTCGCCCTCGAAACGGCCGACGTTGCGCTGATGGCCGATGACCTGACGCATTTGCCGTTTGCGGTAGGCCTCAGCCGCCACACGCGGGGGATCATCCGCCAGAACGTGTTCGTGAGCTTGGGTATTGTCGCTTTCCTCGTGCCGGCGACAATCCTCGGTCTCGGGATCGGACCGGCGGTCGCCGTTCACGAAGGCTCGACTTTGTTGGTCGTCATCAACGCGCTGCGGCTGCTGGCCTACCGCGACCCTACGGGCAAGGCGGTATAGCTTTCGGCCTGATGGCACGCGATCCAGGCCCACCTTTTCAGCGTCACATAATTGGGGCATGCTACGCGCCCCGGCCCCACACACCAGCACGCGCTGGAAATGGTGACCCTGGAGTCACTCGTTCCGTGCGATCACTTGCTGCGCAAAATTGCCACGGTGATCGACTTCGAATTCATCCGGCCCAAAGTGGCGCACCTCTATTGTTCGGACAATGGGCGCCCGGCGCTCAATCCGGTGGTGTTGTTCAAGCTGCTGTTCATCGGCTACCTGTTCGGAATCCGGAGCGAGCGGCAGTTGATGCGGGAAGTGCAGGTCAACGTGGCGTACCGGTGGTTCCTGGATCTGCGACTGACCGACAAGGTCCCTGATGCCTCGACGCTGTAGGTGAACCGGCGCAGGCGGTTTGCCGACAGCACGATCTATCAGGAAATTTTCGATGAGATTCTGATGCAGGCGATGGGCCGTGGCATGGTGGGCGGCAAGGTGCTGTACACCGACAGCACGCATTTGAAGGCCAGCGCCAACAAGAGCAAGTTTGACGTAGTGCAGGTCGAGCAGAAGCCGTCGGAGTACCTGGCCGCGCTGGATGCCGCGGTCGAAGAGGACCGGGCCGCTCATGGCAAGAAGCCTTTGCCCAAGAAAAAAGACGATGACGACGCGGCGCCTCCGACCCAGGAAAAGAAGGTCAGCCGTACCAATCCAGACAGTGACTACATGGTGCGAGAAGGCAAGCCCAAAGGGTTCTTCTATCTCGACCACCGCACGGTCGATGCCAAACACAACATCATTCCCGACACCCATGTGACGGCGATCGTGCACGACAGCCAGCCCTACTTGAGCCGGCTCGATCGACGACGTGAGCGGTTCGGGTTCGATGTGAAATGGGTGGGACTCGATGCCGGCTACTACACGCCTGCGGTGTGTCATGGACTTGAGCAACGCAGCATCCTGGGCGTGATGGGCCATCGTCGGCCGAACCACCACGACGGGTATTTCTACAAACGCCAATACCACTACGACGCGATTACCGATAGCTATAGCTGCCCGCAGGGCCAGGTCATCCCCTACAAGACAACCAACCGGATTGGCTACCGCGAGTACCACTCGGATAAAGCCGCCTGCGGTGGCTGCGTTGAGCGTGCTCAATGCACGCGAAGCGCCAACCACACCAAGGTGATCGTGCGACACGTGTGGGACGATGCCAAGCAATTGCACGGCCATCGTTATGCCCGCATGCGAGGAATGGCGAAGGTACGCCAGCAATGCCTGTTGGCCGCTGCCGCGCAGAACATGAAGAAGATCGCCCTGGTGCTTGCGCGCCTTTTATTGCGCTCAGCGTCGCTTCGTAATAGTTTGAGCGACTCGTGGCGCTCATTCTTGAGCATGATCATCAAAAACGCGGGCGTCAGCGACGACCAATTAATCTTCGCCTGAAACGCTTGGTCCAGAAGAACAAAACCCCCTGTTCTGGAAAACAGGGAGTTGTTCAGCAGTCTGGGACGGCAAGGCCGTCTACCTATCCGAAGCCTTCAAGGCGCTGTGGGACCGCATCAAGCACCAGACGACCTACCGCGTGCAGTTCGACAACGCCAAACGGTAAGGCCGGCGTACAGGCTACCGAGACGAGCGTATTGGCACCAGTGGTGCGCAATGAGACCGACATAGAGCTGCCGGACTCGTTGACCGACTTGCAGGATCGCACACAGCTCACCCGCCGCAGCATCATTACCATCCTAACCAAGAGCGGCCGGCTGGACGACTTCGAGCGCAACCCGCAGCAAATCATCGAGCAGACCGCGGAAATCATCAACCGCTGCAAGCGCCTGGCATTGGGGGACGGCCTCAGGTATCAAAAGATAGGCGATGAGCACTTCTACGAGCTGTTCGAAGGACAAGCTGACGGGCTACCTGCGCAACATGCTGCAAGTTACCAAACGGTCGATCCATGAGCACGTCATCTACGACTCGACCACCGAACGCGACTTCGCATAAGCGTTGGAAAAGAACGAGGGCGTGGTGTTCTAAGCCAAGCTACCCAGCTGGTTTAAGGTGCCTGCGCCGCTGGGGCCATACAATCCGGACTGGGCCATCCTGTTCGACCAGGACGACGCGCAGCGGCTGTATTTCGTCGTCGAGACCAAGAGCAGCCTGCTTACCGACGACCTGCGCAGCAAGGCAGACGCGAAGATGCCGTGCGGGGAGGCTCACTTCGCCGCACTACCGTCCGGGGAGAACCCGGCGCGCTACGTCCGTGCCACGTCGTTTGGCGATGTGCTGAAGTGTCGACGATGTGTTAACAACGTGCATTGGCACGCGGCTACAAAGAAAGACCCGCGATCAATCGGTGCCATACAGGCGATGTAATGAAGGAATTTGAGGCGCTAGCTCAGAACGGCGCGTAGGGTGATGTGTACAGAGGGTTCTTCTTTCGCAAGGTGCGAGCAACGAAAATCGCGCACCGAAAACATGTGGTGCCAATCAACTCAATCATCGACGTCCAGACAGAGACGGCGGCCGACTACATGCACTTGCGCGAGACGTGCACGAGACAGGGCGCCGGTGCGGTGCAAGCTATTCGGCAGTCTCGTGTGAAAGTAACTTGTACATCTCTCCCTACCGCACATCCTTGAGCAGCATGTACGGTACTTTTGCCAAGGCCCCATGCTTCTGTTATTGCGTCTGGGTGGTCACCGGTCCGGGGGGTACGCTTTGCTCAGAACAAGGACAATCGCGCGGCCAATGCCAAAAGTGTCACGAGCAATACTGGAGTGGTCAGAACGACACCTACTTTGAAGTAGTAGGCCCAACTGATGCGGATCTGCTTGCGCGAAAGCACGTGCAGCCAGAGCAGCGTCGCCAGACTGCCGATGGGCGTGATCTTGGGGCCGAGGTCGCTGCCGATTACATTGGCGTACACCATCGCTTCTTTGATGACACCACTGGCTTGACTGGCATCGATGGACAACGCGCCGATCAGGACGGTGGGCATGTTGTTCATGATCGAGGACAGCATCGCGGCAACGACGCCGGTACCAATGGTTGCGGTCCACAACCCCTGCCTTGCGAGCCAGGAAAGTGCTTGTGCCAGTGCATCGGTCAGGCCCGCATTGCGCAGTCCATACACCACCAGGTACATGCCTAGCGAAAAGATCACGATCTGCCACGGTGCGCCGCGCAAGACCTTTCGTGTATCGATCACGTGGCCGCGCGCCGCAACGGCAAGAAGGATTGCCGCGCCCACCGCGGCGACCGCGCTGACAGGCACACCCAATGGCTCCAGGCCGAAGAAGCCGACCAACAGCAGGCCCAGCACCCCCCAGCCGGCGCCAAAGGTCGCACGGTCGCGAATGGCTTTGGAAGGAACCGCCAGTTGCGTGGCGTCATACCGTACCGGGATCGACGACCGGAAGTAGAGGAACAACCCAACCAGTGTTGCCAGAACCGAAACGACGTTGACCGGCGCCATGACCGATGCATACCGGTTGAACCCGATGCCGAAAAAATCGGCAGACACGATGTTCACCAGGTTGGACACGACCAGCGGCAGACTTGCCGTGTCGGCAATGAAGCCTGCCGCCATCACGAAGGCCAGCGTGGCTGCGGCCGAGAAGCCGAGCGCCGACAGCATGGCGATGACGATCGGTGTCAGGATCAGCGCCGCGCCGTCATTGGCAAACAGCGCGCTGACGGCCGCCCCCAGCAGCACGATCAGCGCGAACAATGCCGTGCCGCGGCCCTTGCCCCAGCGCGCCACGTGCAGAGCGGCCCATTCGAAGAAGCCCGCTTCGTCCAGCAACAGGCTGATGATGATGACGGCGATGAAAGTGGCTGTGGCGTTCCAGACGATGTCCCAAACGACCGGAATGTCGGATAGCTGGATGACGCCGCACAGCAGCGCAATGATCGCGCCGCCAAGTGCGCTCCAGCCGATGCCAAGGCCGCGGGGCTGCCAGATGACAAGGACAAGCGTGGCTACAAATATGGCGAAGGCAAGGATCATTGGGGCAGCAAGATTAGAGAATCAACACAAAAAAGGGGCCAACCGGCCCCTTTTCAGAACAAGCGGCAATCAGGCGTCGACCGGCCGCTCGCCAATTGCAGCCAGCTCCCGTCTTATCGCCGTTTTGTCGAGCGTGGCTACCGGGAGGTTGACGAAGATCTTGATGCGATTCGCAATCTGCTTGAACACCTTGTCGAACGCGCGCTGCTTTTCGGCATCGGTGCCCTGAACCGCAGCAGGGTCTTCGAATCCCCAATGTGCGGAAATGGGCTGGCCTGGCCAGATGGGGCAGACTTCGCCCGCAGCGTTGTCGCACACGGTGATGATGAAATCCATTTTCGGCGCGTCTGGAGCTGCGAACTCGTCCCAGCTTTTGCTGCGTAGCGCGTCAGTCGCGTAGCCGGTAATACGGGCTTTATCAGCCGCCAGAGGATTGACCTCACCACCCGGGTGACTTCCGGCACTGAAGCCTTTGAATCGACCTTCCCCCAGGGTGCTGACGAGAGCTTCAGCCATGATGCTGCGCGCCGAATTGCCCGTGCAGAGGAAGAGAACGTTGTAAACCTTGTCGGTCATGCGAGTTCCTTGGATCCGTGGTGAGTGACAGGACAGTTCAATCCTGGGGCGTGTTTTGGATGTCGCAACACTGTTCCGCAACTGGCATGCAGGGGTTGCCGCCACAACAGTTCTCGGTCAGAAATCCAATTAAGTCATTCATGGTCTGGTACTTCGCGGCATAGATGACGAAGCGTCCTTCTTGCCGAGACTCCAACAGATCGGCATGCACCAGCTCTTTGAGGTGGAACGAGAGGGACGATGGCGGCATGCGTGCCAATTCGGCCAGCTTGCCGGCGGGCAGTCCAGCCGGACCGGCCTCGATAAGCATGCGATAGACGAGAAGGCGCGACTCGTTGCCGATAGCGGTGAGCGCCCTGGCTGCTGTTTTCATTTCCATATTTCTAGTATATTCGAATCAATGATCAATGAGGCAAGCAAAAAATGTCGTCCACTATGATTTACCACAACCCATTTCGTCGTCACATCGAACGGCGTGTGCCTGAGCAGGCCCTCGGAAAAGGTTCTCGAAATCCTTCCCGCGGCGCATCGTTGCGCGTTCACCAAGGAAGACGGGCAGCCTGTCATTGACGCGAAGGCAGGCGTATCGGCTGAGCCGTGTCTGGTCATGCAGGGTAGCGCCGAGGCGCCTATCCCGTGCGCGCCCTTTTTATCATTCCGCAGTACAGCGTGGACGGTCAGTCCAGCGCAACCTGCCGGGTAAGCGGTACATTCCGAAATGTTGAACCTGGTACCCACTATGAAAAGCGTCACATCAGACCTGACAATGCCCGCGCTGAAAGAAGCGCTGCTCACGGCGCCAACGCTGCAAGACCTGCAGTTGGCGCAGGGTTCCCAACACGCACCGCGCATACTGCTGCTTTACGGGTCGTTGCGAGAGCGCTCCTTCAGCCGATTGCTTGTCGAAGAAGCCGCAAGGATCTTGACCCACCTTGGCGCCGATGTTCGTATCTACGACCCTGCCGGTCTGCCGCAACCCGACAGCGTGCCAGGCGACCATCCGAAGGTGGCCGAGTTGCGAGCGCTGTCGCTATGGTCAGAAGGCCAGGTGTGGTGCAGCCCGGAACGGCATGGCACCCTCACCGGCATATTCAAGAGCCAGATCGACTGGCTGCCGCTGGAGGCAGGAAGTGTGCGGCCGACGCAAGGCCGGACGTTGGCCGTCATGCAGGTGTCGGGGGGCTCGCAGTCGTTCAATGCCGTCAATGCACTGCGTGTGCTGGGTCGCTGGATGAGGATGGTCACGATCCCCAATCAGTCGTCGGTCGCAAAGGCATTTCAAGAGTTCGATGACAGCGGCCGTATGAAGCCTTCCGCGTATTACGACCGCGTGGTCGATGTCATGGAAGAGCTGGTTAAGTTCACCCTGCTGATTCGAGACCGGAGCGAGTACCTCACCGACCGATACAGCGAACGCAAAGGCATCGCTGCCGAGAACGCCAGACTTGCTGATCAAGCGATGCGTTCAAGGTAGTCATCGAACTGGAGGCCTCTCTTGACCAAGTCGAGCAAGCACTCAAACGTACACCAGCTCGCTAAACAGCTCCACCAGTGTCTGCGTCATGATGACCGCAGGCAGCACTGGAATGGCTCCCGGCACCGCGAGCGCCACGGCAGTACCACCAATGCGTTGCGGTTCCGGCGCTGAATGCAACTGACCGTCCTGCGGTCGCGCTCAGGCCAAGAACCTGCGCAAACCGTGAGTAGGACAAGATCTGTCGCGGGCGCACTGACAAAAGGCCAAGCATGCCTGCAAGTTTGCTGGCTCGGGCTGCGGCTGGCCAGCACATGCATTACGCACAGGCAAGTGCGAGAGGGACCGCGATCAACCACACAAACGCATGCAGGAACGGACTTGCCTGAACCAGACGGGCGGCTTCATCGCCAAGAAAGATTGTCAGATACCCGGGCAACAAATCATCTGAGCGATCAGCAGAACCGGCGTCGCCGCAAGCCCGTGACCGCAGGCTGAGCAATAACCCCAGCCTGCGGTCACTTCTTTCAATCAAGGCAGCGAGAAGTGCGCCTAGAAACCTTTGGCGTCCAATAAAAAAAACGAGCCAAGATGCCGCTATAGGAAGCGGACATTACACAGTTGTCATGTCAGCGTAATTTGCCAGTATGGTGCACCTCGCTACTATGGTGATCAGAAATCCGTCTGTGGCGGCTGTACGTGAACCAGGGAATAAAGATGAAACTTCTCATCGTTGAAGACGAAGTGAAAACAGGAGATTATTTACGTCAGGGACTCGTCGAGTCGGGATTTGTTGTCGACATTGCGCGCACGGGATTGGATGGTCATCACCTGGCGTCGAGCGAGCGCTATGACCTGATCATCCTGGACATCATGCTGCCGGATGTCGACGGCTGGAGAATCCTGAAAGGGCTACGCGCCGCCGGCTCGATGACGCCCGTTATGTTCTTGACTGCGCGCGACAGCGTCGACGACCGGGTCAAGGGTCTGGAACTGGGTGCCGATGATTATCTGATCAAGCCATTCGCCTTTTCCGAGTTGCTGGCTCGCGTCAGGACGCTGTTGCGACGAGGCACCGCGCCGGTGGCTTTGGACAAGCTGGAGGTCGCGAATCTGATACTCGACCTCTCTCGGCGACAAGCGCTCAGGAATGGAGTCAGGATCGGCCTTACCAACAAGGAGTTTTCCCTTTTGGAGCTTCTGGTCCGGCGCCAGGGAGAGATCCTCACACGTTCGTTGATCGCCTCGCAGGTTTGGGATATGAACTTCGACAGTGACACGAACGTCATCGATGTATCCATCCGTCGGCTACGCGTAAAGATCGACGATGGCTACGAGCCAAAGCTGATCCACACCGTCCGAGGCATGGGGTACATGCTGGATGCGCCCAATGGCGACTAGCCTCGCCGCACGCCGGCCCATCTCGCTCGTGCTGAGACTCACGATTGCCATCAGCGCGGCCGTAACCGTTATTTTTTTCGCGCTCGGTATTGTGATCGAGCGTTCCATCGACCGGCACTTCGCCGAGCAGGATGCAGACGAACTGAACGCGGTCGTCAGTGCCATTCATCAACGCCTGAACCAGTTGCCTGAAACGGCGCCGCCAGACATTTCGGCCGCGGCAATTTCTCAGACCGTGGCGGGCCACCATGGCGCTTTCCTGTTCAACGTGGTCGACGCCAAAGGCCGACTCCGCTATGGCAGTCCGGGCACTGACCTGAGCAGGCTGTTCTCCCCTGACTTGCGTGACTCAACGGTGAACGAAGATGCGCTGGTCAATTGGCTGGAAGGGAGGGATCGCTTCCGCGGAGCCGCGGTACGCGTTCGAACCGGTGCCAAAACCAGCGCGGCAGACTGGCGGATAGCCGTCGCAATCAACATGAATTCGCAGTCAATGTACCTCGACAGATTTCGTCAGATCCTGTGGTTGACCACAGCCATTGCCTGCCTCTTCGCCATCCTTTTCACCTGGGCGGCGACCTACTACGGCATCGCACCGATCCGTCATATCACCCGAAAGATTCGCGGCATCACCTCCGATCGACTCGATGTGCGGCTCGAGCCGCAGGCTTTCCCCGTCGAACTGGTGCCCCTGGCCACGTCGTTCAACGACATGCTCGAACGGATCGGAGACGGATTCAGCCGCCTATCCAATTTTTCCGCAGACATCGCCCACGAACTGCGCACACCCATTACCAACCTGACCACACAGACCCAGGTTGCGCTTGCGCAGGCGCGAACCGACGCGCAGTACCGAGAAATTCTGTATTCGAACCAGGAAGAGTTCGATCGCATGAGCAAGATGGTCGGTGACATGCTTTTCCTGGCACGAGCCGACAATACGCTCGGGGACAAGGAGGTTGCCGTGCTTGAAGCGCGAGCCGAAGTAGAAGCGCTGTTCGAGTTCTTCGAGGCACTCGCCGAGGAGCGGTCCATTGCGTTGCGCGTCAGTGGTGGACCAATCACTGTGTCGGCAAATCAACTGATGCTCAGGCGCGCGCTGAGCAATCTGCTTTCGAACGCGATACGCCACACCTTGGCCGGGCATGCCGTCACAGTGAACCTCACGAGCCAGGGGACATGGTGCAAGATCAGCGTCACCAACCCCGGGATCGACATTCCCCCCGAGCACTTGCCGAAAATTTTTGATCGGTTCTACCGCGTGGACCCTTCACGACAACGCAACGGCGACGGCAGCGGCCTCGGACTGGCGATCGTCAAGTCCATAGTGGACGCCCATGGTGGGCAGGTCACGGCGAGGTCGTCGGGAGGGCTCACGGAAGTCGAGATCAGGTTGCCCTTGCCTGATGAGGCGAGCACCGTGGGAACATGAACGAAACGCTCATGTTCTCGTCAGATAGATGACGCATTTGTCATCGCAACGCCATGTTCCTGTACGCGCTGGATTCTTATAGTTGATACCAAGGCTTCAGCTTCACAGCGCCTCGAAAACTGCGAATGCCGCAGTGTCAACTTCAGGAGATCCAATCATGAATCGCACCATCGCCATCGCCCTGCTCGCCTTCGTTGGAAGTATGTCCGCCGCTGTCGCCGCCGACACCGCAAGAAACGGCACAGAGCAGAAAATGTCCCGCCCCACATCAAGCAATGCGGCGGCCAGCACCGACGGTTGGACGCTGGTCAACAACGAATGGCAACGGTCCCCTCATTCAGTAGTGAAAGCCGACGGAAAGTGGGTTCACAACGACAAACTGCCCCATGGCTCGATCAAGCCTGCAACATCGCGCGGTTCCTCGCAGGGAGAAATGGAAGCCTCTGACGGCTGGGTGTTCAGCAACGGCGAGTGGTCGTCGCCGGACCACTCGCTCGAGCGTCAAGGCGGGACATGGGTACACACGGACAATTTGAGCCACGATACGCGCCCCGTCACGCCCGTCTTCACTGCGGAACAATTGAAGCTGCAAAAAGAGCTGTACCAGAATTGATGTTCCCATCCTGCGAAAAATGCAGTTCTATCAATTCCAGCAAGATGTGAATCACCTTGATGTGCAGCTCCTGGACCCGGTCTGCGTACTTCCCACCCGGGGTGGAGATGCACACGGTGCTTAAGGCTTCCAGCGCAGTACCGTTACGGCCCGTCAGAACTATGACGTCCAGTCCCAGGTCTTTTGCGACCTGGGCTGCCCTCACGACGTTTGCGCTGGTGCCACTGGTGCTGATGGCAAACAGACAGTCATCTTTGCGACCGTGACTTTCGATGTATCGAGAAAAGATCTGGTCGTAGCCAAAATCATTCCCCACGCATGTGATATGCCCGACGTCGCTGATGGCTTGAGCGGCAAAGCCACGTCTGGTGTCCCTGAAACGTCCGGTCAATTCTTCTGCAAAGTGCATGGCGTCACTCATTGAGCCCCCATTGCCGCACGCGTAAATGCAGCCACCTCGATGCAATGCAGCCACCATGACTGCAGCTGCGGAAGCAATCGCCAAGAGCGCAGCCTCATTTTTCAACAATTGGCCGAGCATGGTTTGTGCCTCTGCAAGTGCGGTGACAATCGTTTCCCTTGCAGCGGTGTGTTGTTCGTCTGTCATGCAATCCATCCATTTGGTGAGTGAGATCTGCAGAGTTTCGGGTCTGGTCTAACGCCCTGTGCCGCGGCACCCTGCTACCACGTCCTGACTGGCATCGTATCGCTTGTTCGACACGCCGACCGCACCCAACACGGTGTGATAGACATTGTCGTGGCTGAGTGAGCGCCCTTGCATTTGCCGAAGGCACGCCGTGTCGATGGAAAACCTGCGTTGATACCCGGGTGTCATCCACATCAGCATCGGCACATGCGTCTGATTGAGCGGCGCAATCATGTAGGGCGCGCCGTGCAGATAGACGCCTTTCTCGCCAAGTGACTCTCCGTGATCCGACACGTACAAAACCAGCGAGTCGTATCGGTCGGACAGCTTTTTCAACTTGTCGATCAGCTCGCCCAGAACGTAGTCGGTGTAGAGAATCGTGTTGTCGTAAGCATTGTGGATCTCATCAAGCGAGCACGAAGACAGGTTGGTCGACTCGCAACTGGGGGTGAAGACCTCGAACCGTTTGGGGTATCGCCGCCAGTAGGCAGGGCCATGACTGCCAATCTGGTGAAGCACTTTCAATTGATCCCCTGACGTCGATGCAATAGACGATTCGAGTCCTGTCAAAAGGATTTCATCAAAACAGTAATCTTGAGTGCACAGATCCTTGGACACGTCGCTGCTCATATTCACCGTTGGCACGCGGCCGCAGATCCCCTTGCATCCCGAATTGTTGTTGCGCCATTCGACCGAGACACCCGCGGCAGCCACCGAATCCAGCAGATTGGTGCGGCCTTGCGCCACCGTGACATCGAAGTTGTCTCGCCCAAGTCCGGAGAACATGCAAGGTAACGAAATGGCGGTGGCGGTGCCGCAACTTGCTACCCGTTCGAAACGGTAAAGATCGTCAAGGGCCGACAGTCGCGGGTTGGTTGAGCGGCCGTGACCGTAAAGCTGAAAGTCCGAGGCCCGTGCCGTCTCACCCACGACGAGTACGACCAGCAGCGGGCGGATGCCCATGGAACCTGGCGCTCGTGTTTCATCGCCATCCATGTCGACGACGACTGTCGGCGCGCTCCGCCATTCCGTACGCAGGAATGTGGCAGAGGCGTACAGGACACTTGCAGGATTGATCATTGCACGGAGCGGTCTGTGCTCCCGGATGAACGATGCCAGGTGCCCGGTGAACGGCAGCAATGCAACGAGCAACACCGCACCACTCAACACGCCGAACACAGCACGACGAGCCAGCTCGCGCTTCCAGGGACTGGGGTGCAAAGGCACCTTGAATGCCGCCCATGCCGGCAGCACGCCCAGTAGTACGACGTAAGCGACGAGTTTCACATTGAGCAGGCTTGACGCCTCCGTCACGTCAGTCTGCATGACGTTGCGGATCATGTCCTTGTCGATGATGATGCCAAGGGTGTCGGTGAAATACGCGCAGATCGATGCCGTCAGAAACAACGCCGCCGCAAGACATCGCATTGCTCGGCGGCCAGGCGCCAGGAGCAGGACCGCAGTATGAAACCACGCAAGAAATACGAACAGGAGCACGACGAACAGACCATCGCGTGCCGATGTGATGGGCATGGCTTCCACGAACCGTGTCCAGAACGCCTGGTTGTACACCGCGGCGAGCAACATGCCACACACGGTGGCATAGCCGATCCGCGACTGCAGAAAACGCGTTGGTGCCGAAAACGGGGTTGGCATGATGTTGCCGTCCTTCGAAGTTCGAGGATTCGAGCGCGTGCGTGCCCCCCGCCTGGAATCCTGCGATTCAAGTAATCGGGCACAACGACGCAACATAAGCGGGGCGGGCGGATCGTTCTTGACAGCGCCGCGCCCGGGTTTGAAATGGCTAACGCATCAATCGGCTAGCGCATCAATGCATGTGAAGCGCGCCTGCGAGGGTCAGGCGGGCGATCGCGGTAAGCGCCCCGGAAATTCATGCGTTCCTCCTTGCCTGCGCTCAATAGCGGCATGCTGATGAGGTTGACGACCAGTTCGACGATCGCAACCAACCAGCATGTCAGAACTAGCTGCGGCGGCGGAGAGGAGCGCCAGACCGTGTGTCAGGACCTCCCCGCCTACTTCCGCGAACATGAAAAAGCCGGTCAGATAAAGCGCCATCACAAGCGCTTTTTGACTGCCTCCCGCCCCGTGATAATGCAGTTTTTCCGTGCCGGGCCTATTTCTATACTGTCTTGACATCGGTATCCGCTTCGCGCCGGTGTAACCACCGGTACAGCACGGGCAGCAGCAAAAGTGTGAGCGCGGTCGACGAAATGATGCCTCCGATGACGACCGTCGCCAGAGGACGTTGGACTTCTGCTCCCGTTCCGGTGGCCAGCGCCATTGGAACGAAGCCCAATGAGGCGACCAGAGCCGTCATCAACACAGGGCGCAAACGAGTCAATGCGCCCACATGCACCGCCTCGTCCAGATTCCTGCCTTCTTGCTTTAACCCATTGATGAACGACACCATCACCAATCCGTTAAGCACTGCAACACCCGACAGAGCGATGAATCCTACGGCCGCAGTGATTGACAGAGGAATATCACGCAGCCAGAGCGCCAGAATGCCACCCGTCAGCGCAAAGGGAATCCCAGTAAACACCATCAGCCCATCCTTGACGTTTCCGAACATCGCAAACAAAAGGACGAATACCAGCAGGAGTGCGATCGGAACCACCAACTTCAGTCTGGCAGTGGCCGACTCGAGCTGCTCGAACGTGCCTCCGAAAGTGGTCCAATACCCGGCCGGAACTTTCACCGACGAAGCGATTTTCGCTTCGGCCTCACCGACGAACGATCCCAGATCCCTGCCCCTGACGTTCGCACTGACCACAACGCGGCGCTTGCCATCTTCCCGACTGATCTGGTTTGGTCCAGGCGCGAGGTCGAAGTTTGCAAGTTCAGCCAGCGGTATGAACGATGTACGGGCATCGGCAGTCTTGGGCAAGGCGATCGGTATGCGCTTGAGAGCTTCGACGTCGGAACGAACGTCGTCCGGAAGTCGAACGAGAACGTCGAAACGGCGATCACCCTCGAAGAAGATCCCGGCCTCCCTGCCTCCGACGGCAGTGGCGATCGTTTCCTGAACATCGGCCATGCTGACGCCGTAGCGTGCGGCCTTTTGCCGGTCGACACCGATCGTCAACATCGGAAGCCCCGTGGTCTGCTCGGCTTTTACCGATTGGGACCCGGAAATGCCGCTCAACACGGCGACCATCTGCGCAGCCGTCTTGTTCAAGACGTCCATATCGTCACCAAAAATCTTGATGGCTACATCGCTACGAACGCCAGATATGAGTTCGTTGAATCGCATCTGGATCGGCTGGGTGAATTCGAAGTTGTTTCCCGGTATTTTGGCAAACACTTCGCCGAGGGATGCCACGATTTCGTCATGGGTTCGACGGGGCTCCGGCCACTCGTCTTTCGGCTTCAGAATGATGAAGGTATCGCCAATGTTGGGTGGCATCGGATCGCTCGCAACTTCCGCCGTGCCGATCTTAGAAAAGACCCTCAACACCTCTGGCACTTTCAACGCACTGTTTTCCAGTTCGATCTGCATGTTGACCGACTGCGTCAGACTGGTGCCGGGAATACGCAGCGCCTGGACTGCAACGTCCCCCTCGTTCAAATTCGGGATGAATTCCGTGCCGAGGCGGGTTGCCAAGGCGACCGACATCGCAACCGCGACCACACCGATCGTCAGCGTGACAGGCGTGTTGGCCAGTGCCAGGTCCAGGAGCGGTTCATACCGCGCCTTGGCCCAAGCCATCAGTCGATTCTCTTTTTCGGCCACTTTATTGTTGAGCAGCAATGCGACTGCTGCGGGAACGAAAGTGACAGACAGGATCATCGCACCGAGCAAAGCGATGACGACAGTCATTGCCATCGGGTGGAACATCTTCCCCTCGACCCCACTCAACGCGAAGATCGGCAGGTACACGACGATGATGATCAACTGGCCGAAGATGAGAGGGCGGCGAGCTTCCTTGGACGCTTGAAACACTTCCTCGAAACGCTCCGCGCGCGTCAGCAAGCGGCCCTTGAGCGCCTGCGCATGAGCCAGACGCCGCACGCAATTTTCCACAATCACCACGGCACCATCCACGATGATCCCGAAGTCCAGCGCACCCAGACTCATCAGATTGGCGGAGACCTTGTAGGACACCATTCCCGAGAACGTGAACAACATCGACAGTGGAATCACCAATGCGGTAATCAGCGCCGCACGGATGTTTCCCAAAAACAGGAAAAGTACGACGATGACCAGAACGGCGCCTTCGAGCAGATTCTTCTTTACCGTCGCGATGGCCTTGTCAACGAGATTCGTGCGGTCGTACACCGTCACTGTCTTCACGCCGGGCGGCAGCGTCTTGTTGATTGACGCCAGGCGCGCGTCCACGGCTTGGGATACGGCGCGACTGTTTTCGCCGATGAGCATGAACACCGTACCCAGCACGACTTCCCTACCATTTTCCGTGGCAGCGCCTGTACGCAGTTCACGGCCGATGTCGACGGTTGCCAGATCGCGAACGCGGATAGGCTGCCCTTGCACGCTGTTGACGATCACATCCAGGACATCCTGGATCGAGCGCACCTGACCGGGCGCCCGAACCAGATACTGCTCCCCGCCTCTTTCGATATAACCCGCCCCGACGTTGACGTTGTTACGTTCGAGTGCCAGTACTACGTCGGCAAGCGTCAATCCGTATGATGCAAGTCGCTCGAGGTTTGGCGATACGACGTACTCTTTCGAGAAGCCGCCAATCGTATTGATTTCCGTAACACCGGGAACGGTGCGCAACTGAGGCTTGACGACCCAATCCTGAATCACACGCAGGTCCGTCGGAGTATAGGGCTGCCCATCCGGCTTCTTCGCGCCTTCGTCTGCCTCTACGGTCCACATGTAGATTTCGCCGAGACCGGTCGAAATCGGCCCCAGCGTTGGCGAAACTCCGGGCGGAATGGATTCACGCGCTTCCTGTAGACGCTGGTTGACCAGTTGCCGGGCGAAATAGATGTCGACGTTCTCCTTGAAAATAATGGTTACTTGCGACAGTCCATAACGCGAAATGGATCGGGTCTGTTGAATACCAGGCAGACCCGCCATGGCGGTTTCGATCGGGTACGTGATCCGTTGCTCGGCCTCCAGAGGAGAATAGCCGGGCGCCGCGGTATTGACCTGAACCTGTACGTTGGTAATGTCCGGAACGGCGTCGATCGGAAGACGCGAATAATTGTAAATGCCGTATAGCGCCATTCCGAAGACGGCGAGCATGACGAGCCATCGCTGATCGATGGCAAAACGAATGAGGCGTTCAAACATGGATGTTATGCCTCAATGACCGTGCTCGGCCGAGCCTTTACCGAGCTCCGCCTTCAACGTGAACGTGTTGGTTACCGCATACTCAGTACCGGCAGTCGCACCATCTAGAATTTCGGTATTGACACCATCGGTACGGCCCAGAGTCACAGGTACTGCCTTGAACCCCTCCGCCACTTTCACGAAAATCGAGGGTTTATCTTCAACCGACTGAATAGCGTCGCTGGGTACCGCGAGAGGCACATTCTGCTGTGCCTGGCGCACCTGCACCGTGATGAACAAACCGGGTCGCCAGGCCATGCCAGGATTCGAAAGCGTCACCCTCGCCCGTGCCGTGCGAGTCTGTTCGCCCAGAAGCGATCCGACGTAAGACACAACGCCCGAGCTCGACTCCTTGAGCGCGCTTGACGATATGGTCACCTTTTCGCCAACTCGCACAGCTGACAAGTCCTGAGGTGACACGATGAACTCTGCCCACACCGTCGTCAGGTCGGACATCGTGAACACATTGGTTGTGTCCCCCACGGCTTCGCCAAGGGCAATATGTTTTTCGGTGATGAGTCCGTCGAATGGTGCCTTCAGTTCAAACCGGTTGAGAGACGACGAAGCCGGACTCGCGCCGATCGCGTTCAACTTCTGATTCGCGTTCTGAACCGCGATCTGGGCTTCCTGTTGAGCGGCACGCGCCTGTAGGTAATCCTGTTCCGCCGAGATCTTCTGTTCCCACAATGTCTTTTCCCGAGCGAGCGTGGTATTGGCGAATTCAAGCCGACGCTGAGCCGCATTGAATTCGCTGCGTTGGTCAGACAGCACCGTGCTGGCGATGATCGCCAGCGTTTGACCTTTGCGGACCTGCTGGCCTATCTCGGCGCGAACGCTTTCTACGACACCCCCCAGCCTGGCGACGACGTGCGCCGTCTTGTCTTCATTGAATCGAATTTCACCTGGGAACGACCTTGACTGCTCGATGACAGCGCTTCCCATCATGCCCGACCGGATATTGGACGCTTTGACTTGCGCATCCGTGAGCTTTACCAGCCCCTCGTCCGCGTGATCTTCTTCCTTGTCTTCGGCACCCTTGCCTTCGACGTTGTTACTCTCGGCGGCGGCTTCTCGCTTGCCTTCACTCTCGGAGTGGTCGGCATGCTCATCCTCCGCATTTTCCGAGGAACCGAGCCCTTGACCGGTAAACAGGACGCCGGCAATGCCGATCACGCCAGCGATGATGATCGCTGCCATGACACCTTTTTGCTTTGTGGAAATAGACATGATGATTCCTGGTCAGCGACCGAGTATGCGATCCAGCGCGATGGCTGCTTGATAGGATTCCGCGAGCGTCGCGATGTAGCGAATGCGTGCGAGGAACAGGGTGCGCTGAGCATCCAGGACGTCGATAAAGCCGAACTTTCCTGCTTCGAATCCCAGCGTGGCGGCTCGATAAGCTTCCTGAGCACTCGGAACAATTTGCGCCTGGAGGGTGGCCGCGCCGGTCCTGGAAGATTCCAGTTGATTAGAAGCGGTTTCGAGGTCACTGACCAGGCGGATGTACGTCGCCGCGTAGATATCCTCCGCCTGGTCGGCGCGCACCAGCGCCTCGTACAGATTGCCCTGATTCCGATCAAATAGAGGCAGGGGAATCGAGACACCGACCAACGTCTGGGTAAGGCCCAGCTCATTGTTGCGCTGCGAGCCCACCGTCAGGCGCACGTCGGGATAGCGCCGGGCGCGTTCCAGACCCACCACCGCACGTCTGCGTTCGATTTCCGCGCGACCCAATACCAGCTCCGGCGACTCATCTAGGCGCTGAGCAAGTTCCAGCGCAGGAGGCCGTGACGGCAGGGCATCGAGATCGCCGATGACTTCGGTGAAGTTCGGCTGAGCGTTCCCCCACAACGACGAGAGCTGCTGGCGCGCGGTGCGCAGCCGGAAACCGGCTTGCTGGACTTCGAGATCGGCATTGGCGCGTTCGACGCTTGCTCGGGTCTCTTCGAGAGGCGATACCTTGCCTGCCGCAACGCGACGCGAGGCCACGTCGAATCCGCGAGCGGCGACGTCGGCCGATGCGACGGCCAGCTTCGATTGTTCCTGCGCGATCAACACGTTGAAAAAGGCCGCCACGGTCTGCGCCCGCAGATCGGCCCGCACCGCGGAAAGATCTGCAATCGCGACGCCTCTGGCACGCTCGGCGGCTGTCACCCGCGCGGCACGCTTCCCACCGAGTTCGATGGGGATGCTGATCGTCCCCGCAGTCGTGCGAGTGTCACGCCGCGTGTCTTGCAAGTCGATGCCAAGTTCAGGATTGGGTCTGACACCTGCCTGGATGACGCCGCCCTGCATGGCATCCACTTCCTTGACGGCTGCCGCCAGTCCGCGGCTGCGAGCGGCAGTCAAGGCCAGCGCGGCCTGAAGGTTCAGCGGTCCGGAGCGCTCGTCGGCGGGCGCCGACGTGTCAGTTGAAGGTTGGTAAGTGAACGGCTGCGCGTTTACCGGCGTGCTGTAAACCAGCACGGCCATGATCGGCAGTAACAGAAGTCTTCGCATCGAAATACACCAAGGGTTGATCCAGGGATTTCGACGAGACGCGTAGGTTGGGGGTTAGAAGTCGTCTCGCCGTTACACGAGACGCGTCCATTGCGGACGTTCTGGGACTGACGAAGGCGCGATAGCAGGCTGTGGTTCGGGAGGCGACCAGTGCAATGTGGTCCCCGCCATGGACGCGGGGAAATGCTGAATTTGCTGCAGCACCGCTTGCCCGGCGACGGTGTGACACACCGAACAATCGTGGTGGACTTTGACCTTCAGCTCCGTGCTGTCGCCATCGGATTTGTGAATGTGGAGATGGTGTCCGAAGTGCTTCGTGGAAACCGACTCTGCCTCGTGCTCGCAATAGGTAGCCGCACTCGCCCAAACAAGTTGGAAAGGCAGGATTGCCAGGAGCAGGATGACAAAAAAACGCCGCATGAAGAAACAGTGAGAACAACGACTATCGGATCGGGCCGGCCTTGCAGAGGCAGCTCAGGTCGAGAACACCCGGGAAATGGCGTCCTCATGCCACGCATCATACCCTCCGGGCATGACGTAATGCGAACGGCCAGATTACATTTCTGTCATCTGGACCGTCCGCCCTGTCCTCAAGGTACGAATCTTCACCGTTTTTTTAGCCGCTAAAATAAAATGGTGTGTTGCATTGCGCAGTTATTGCCAAGTTAGCCTAGTTCGAGCCATCGCCTGCGCTCGATTGATGCTAAAAGCCTATACAGCGCCCGTAATTTTATTGTTACGTCCGCTCCGACCCGGCGTTACCTGTAATTCCTTATGCGACTTTTTCGGGCTTTGCTTGTCCTTCTGCTGTGTATGGCGCTTCCCATGTCTGGGCTGGCGGCCACCGGCTTGGCCGGCCCCTGCCCTATGCAGAAGAGCATGCTCGAAGAACATGAGATTGCTCAGATGGAAGGCGTGGCCGACTGCGACACGATGGAGTCGTCGCGGGCTTCGGATCACACTGACTCTCCGACCTGCAAGACCTCCGTGCACTGCCAATTAGGCAGCCTGTACCATCCAGCACCCCACGCCGACGTAGCACGTCCGGCCGAGCGCCTTACTCCGGTGGCGTGCTTCTACGTGCACCCGCTTATCGTTAGCGATCCGAATGGACTCTGGCGACCTCCCCGCACGCTCTGACCCGTTTATTCGATAGGTTCACTGCATAGGCACGTCGCCTTGTAGTGAGTTCGTCCTGCGCGCAGGACGGGAACGCCCGTTGGGTTCCGTTGTTGGGGTTGGAACATGTTCACCTTCGTTATCAACGCACTGCCACGTCGGCAGATGCGGCTGCACGCGCAAATGCTTAGCGCGGCAATTAGTTTTTCATGCGTTTGGGCCCAGGCACACGCCGAGCCCCTTACTCTCGACGCCGCTCTCCAGGCAGCGTCGCAGCGCTCTGCGGCGGTCCAGGCTGCGCAGATCTCGATACGTGCCAGTTCAGAAAGTGCAGTGAGCGAGGGCCAGTTACCTGATCCGATGCTCAAGGCAGGAATCGATAACCTGCCCACCGGTGGATCGCAAGGGTTCACCATTGGCCAGGATTTCATGACCATGCGCCGCGTGGGCATTGAACAGGAATGGGTTTCAGCCGAAAAGCGCCAGTTGCGGTCAGCTCTTGCCAAGGAGATGGTCGGCCAGGCTCGATCTGCCTATCTTGCGCAAGTGGCAGACATCCGGCAACAGACTGCCCTGGCGTGGCTCGATGCCGCTTACGCAAAAAAGGCGCTCGTCATGCGAAGCGCGCTGGTAGATCACATGAGCCAGGAACTGAAGGCCACGCAGGCGTCCTACAGGGGTGCCAAGGCTTCGGCCGCGGACGTCGTGCAAGCGCAGGCCATGTTTGCGCAAACCCAGGATTTGGATCTTCAGGCACAACAGTCGTATGAAACGGCGTTGATTGGCCTTTCCCGTTGGACTGGACAGACGGTCGTGGACGTGACCGGCGAGCCTCCTCCGCCAGAGTCGTCCGTGCCGACGCTGTCCGCGGACGAACTGCGCCGAGTTCAGCCGACCCTTGCCATCGCAGCCGAGGATGTTGCCGTGGCCACCGCTGATGCAGCGGTGGCGACTAGCGAACGCTATCCGAATTGGACGTGGGAAGTGTCCTACCAGCAGCGCGGAGGAGCCTATTCAGACATGGTCTCCGTTGGCGTCAGGATTCCGATACCCATCAACCGGGAAAAGCGCCAAGACCGAACGATCGCCGCAAAACTCATGCTTACCGAAAGGGCCCGCCTGATGTACGAGGAGGCGCAAAGGTCGGTTCAAGCGGATATCCGGACTCAGGTGGCACTGCTTGATAGCGGCCGGCGCCGCTCAGATGAACTCAAACGATCCCTTTTGCCCACGACGGAGCAGCGCGTCCAGTTGTCTATCTCAGCGTACCGTGCCGGCACTGGGACCTTGGCCGATACGTTTGCCGCCCGGCGTGCCCAACTGGAGGCACAACTGCAAGTGCTCGATCTCAACCGTGCCGTATCGCAGACCTGGGCGCGGCTCCAATACCAAGTCGTATCGCCAGCGTTGGCGCTTGCCCAGTGAAGGAAACGACATGAACAAAAAAACTCTGATGCGCGCGGCGCTGTCCCTGTGCATCGCCACACTACTTCTAGGCGCTGGCTACCTGGCAGGTTCTCAACGCGCCGAGGTAGCCGGGCCGGCTCGAACGGTCAATGCCCATGGCGACAAGATAGACCCAAAGACGGGCCGCAAAGTCCTCTACTGGCACGATCCGATGGTGCCCACCCAGCATTTTGACAAGCCAGGTAAGTCGCCTTTCATGGACATGCAGCTCGAACCCGTTTTCGCGGACGAAGGCGGCGGAGCGCCCGGCATCACAATCGATCCTGCTGTGCAACATAACTTGGGCGTTCGTTACGCCAAGGTGCGGCGGCAGGATGTCCAGCAGGCCTTCGATGCCGTCGGCACCACCCAGTACGACGAATCGCGCACGAACCTGGTGGAGACTCGTGTCGCCGGCTACATCGAGCACCTGTACGCCAGCGCGCCCATGCAACGGATCAACAAAGGGGCGCCAATCGTGTCGCTATTTGTACCTGACTGGATTGCCCCGCAGGAAGAGTATCTGGCGCTGCGCCGCTCTGGCACCGATGACGGCATGTTGGAGGCGGCTCGGGCGCGCATGCGTGCGATCTCCATTCCTGACCGCGTCGTTGCTGACCTCGAGCGGACAGGCAAGGCGCAAACCCACATTACCCTGTTCTCGCCGGAGACTGGCGTGGTTAGCGAACTGAAGGTCCGGAATGGCGCGATGGTCATCCCTGGCCAGACCTTGGTCAAGGTCGCCGGCCTCTCGAAAATCTGGTTGATTATCGAAGTGCCGGAAGCCCTGGCGCTACAGGTACAGACTGGTATGAGCGCGGATGCGACCTTCTCTGGTGATGCGACGCATCACTTCCAAGGAAGAATCCGGGAGATTCTGCCGACAATCAACGCCAGCAGCCGCACCCTGCAGGCACGGCTGGAGATCGACAACGCCGCAGGCAAACTGACTCCAGGGATGTTGATGCGCGTGCGCGTCAGTGGGCAGCAGAGCAGCTCACGGCTCACCGTGCCCTCCGAGGCGATCATCACCACGGGCAAACGCTCTATTGTCATCGTCAAACGCGACGATGACAGGCTGCAACCCGCCGAGGTCACGCTGGGCGGCGACGTCGGCGACGAAACCGAGGTGCTCAGTGGACTCAACGATGGCGATACGGTAGTTGCCTCCGGGCAATTTCTTATCGATTCCGAAGCCAGCCTCAAGTCGATCCTGCCGCGCCTGGCCAGCAATGCCAGCACATCGACCGCCGAGCCGAAGTCTGCTGCTGCCGACACCTACGAAACGACAGGCAAGGTCGAACAAGTCACTGCCGACGACATGACATTTTCGCACCAGCCTGTTCCAGCACTTGGCTGGGGCAACATGACGATGGCTTTCAGCAAGCCGTCTACCGCAGCATTTCCTGGCATCCAAGTCGGTGACTCGGTCCGCTTTGTCTTCAAACGAACCGAAGCGGGCTATGAGCTTACCGACGTCACCCCAGCCAGAGGTGACAAATGATTGCCGGTCTCATTCGCTGGTCAATCCGCAACCGTCTCCTCGTCCTCCTGGCAACGCTATTGCTTGCTGTCTGGGGCGTCCATTCGGTCAGACAGACCCCGCTCGATGCACTTCCTGACCTATCCGACACCCAGGTCATCATCAAGGCGTCCTATCCGGGCAAGGCCCCGCAAGTAGTCGAAGACCAGGTGACGTATCCACTCACCACCACACTGCTTGGCGTACCTGGTGCGAAGACCGTCCGCGCATATTCCTCGTTCGGAGATGCGTTTGTCTACGTACTGTTCGACGACAAGACCGACCTGTATTGGGCCCGCTCGAGGGTGCTCGAATACCTCAACCAGGTCCAGAGCCGACTTCCCCGCGGAGCCACCGTGTCGCTAGGGCCAGATGCCACCGGTGTAGGCTGGGTGTACGAATATGCTTTGGTAGACCGCACCGGCCAGCAGGACTTGGGCCAATTACGTGCATTTAACGACTGGTTTTTAAAATTCGAGCTGAAAACAGTCCCGGATGTCTCGGAAGTTGCCAGCGTCGGCGGGATGGTGCGCCAATACCAGGTCGTGCTCGATCCGGACAAGCTTCGCGCCTATAGCCTATCCCAGTCGATGATAGCGAACGCGCTCGACAAGGCGAACCAAGAAGCAGGCGGCTCGGTAGTCGAGATGGGCGAAGCCGAATACATGGTCCGGTCATCCGGGTATTTACGTTCGCTGGACGATTTTCGCAACGTGGTTCTGCGCAGTAATGACGCGGGTACACCCGTGCTGCTCGGAGATGTGGCACGCATTCAGATCGGCCCAGAAATGCGTCGTGGGATCGCTGAGCTCAACGGCGAAGGGGAAGTAGCTGGTGGCATCATTGTCATGCGCTCCGGCAAGAATGCGCTGACCACCATCGAGGCGGTCAAGGCGAAGCTTGCAGACCTGCAACGCTCCTTGCCAACGGGCGTCGAAGTCGTGACAACGTACGATCGGTCTCAGCTGATTCAACGTGCCGTGAGCAACTTGACGGGCAGGCTCATCGAGGAATTCATCATCGTAGGTTTGGTCTGCGCGGTGTTCCTGTTTCATCTTCGCAGCGCCCTGGTTGCCGTCATTTCGCTGCCCCTGGGCGTCCTGGCGGCGTTCATCGTGATGCGCTACCAAGGGGTGAATGCCAACTTGATGTCCCTGGGAGGGATCGCGATCGCCATCGGGGCAATGGTCGATGCTGCGATAGTGATGATCGAGAATGCGCACAAGCATCTTGAGGCTTATGGACACGCACATCCCGACCAGCCGCTGACGACAGAGAGGCGATGGGATCTCATCGCGGAGTCCGCAGCGGAAGTCGGGCCAGCGCTGTTTTTTTCTTTGCTGATCATCACGCTTTCGTTCATCCCGGTGTTTTCGCTCCAAGGCCAGGAGGGAAAGCTCTTCTCACCCTTGGCCTTCACCAAGACTTACACGATCGCGGCAGCGGCTGGCCTATCAGTGACGCTGGTACCCGTTTTGATGGGCTACCTGATCCGCGGTCGAATTCCGCAAGAAAACGCCAACCCACTCAACCGCGCCATGGTGCGGATGTATCGCCCGCTGCTGGAAGCCACCTTGCGCCGCCCCTGGATCGTTTTAGGATGCGCTCTGATCGCGCTGGCCATCACTGTGATTCCCCTCTCGCGTCTGGGCGGAGAATTTCTGCCGCCTTTGGATGAGGGCGACCTTCTGTACATGCCAACCGCTTTGCCCGGTATATCGGCGGCGAAGGCATCCGAGCTTTTGCAGCAGACCGATCGGCTCATCAAGACCGTGCCCGAAGTTGCCACCGTATTCGGAAAGTCCGGGCGCGCGGACACCGCCACTGACTCAGCCCCGCTGGAGATGTTCGAGACAACCATCCAATTCAGGCCGCGCGACCAATGGCGACCGGGGATGACTCCGTCCAAGCTGGTCGCTGAACTGGACAGGACGGTCAAGGTGCCGGGGTTGTCGAATGTATGGGTGCCGCCTATCCGGAATCGGCTCGACATGCTTTCTACGGGGATCAAAACGCCGGTGGGCGTCAAAATCTCGGGCCCCGACTTGAGCCAGATCGAGCGTATCGCTGCCCAGGTCGAAGTGGCTGTAAGGGAAGTGCCTGGGGTGACCTCCGCTTTGGCCGAGCGGCTCACTGGCGGCCGCTACGTTGAAATAGACATCGACCGCCGCGCCGCTGCACGCTATGGCTTGGCGGTAACCGACATACAGGCCGTGGTTGCCTCGGCTGTCGGTGGTGAGAATGTCGGCGAAGTCATAGCAGGGCGGGAACGATTTCCCATCAACATCCGCTATCCGCGCGAGGTCAGGGACTCCCTGGAAAACCTGCGGCGGCTGCCTATCGTGACAGATCGCGGCGCCCAGATCCGGTTGAGCGATGTGGCCGCAGTGACGATAACCGACGGACCGCCGATGATCCGCAGCGAGAACGCCCGCCTCTCAGGCTACGTGTATGTCGACATCCGAGACGTCGACCTCGCCTCGGCTGTGCAGAGCATGCGGCGCGCGGTGGTACAGAAGGTGGTGCTGCCACCAGGCTACTCCATCAATTGGTCGGGCCAGTTCGAATATCTGGAACGCGCCGCGGCGACGCTACGCACCGTCGTTCCCGTAACCCTGGCCGTCATCTTCGTGCTGCTTTTTTTGACTTTCGGATCCGTTGCCGATGCGTTGCTGCTGATGCTGACCGTGCCCTTCGCCCTTGTAGGCGGCTTCTGGCTCGTCTGGATGCTAGGCCACGCAGTGTCTGTGGCCACAGCAGTCGGGTTCATTGCCCTTGCGGGGGTCGCTGCCGAGTTCGGTGTGGTGATGCTGCTCTATTTGAAAGAGGCGATGAACCGGCGAATGCGCGCCGGAGAACCCTGGACCGAAGCCACACTCGTCGAGGCGATTCGTGAAGGCGCCGTACTGCGGGTACGGCCGAAAGCCATGACGGTGGCTGTCGTGCTCGCAGGCCTCATACCCATCATGGTGGGAAGCGGAGCCGGGTCCGAAGTCATGCAACGCATTGCCGCGCCTATGGTCGGCGGCATGATCACAGCCCCTCTTCTATCGATGTTTGTCATACCGGCCGTCTGGCTGCTTCTGCAGCGGCGACGTATCCGTCGAGCTGGATGTGAATCGAACTTATCAGCAGTCCCTTCCGGTAGACACCTACCCTCTAAAATTACGGAGAATTGAAATGAAGACTTTGATCCTGACCACCCTGCTTGTTACGACAGTCTCCATGCCCGCGTTTGCCGCGGGAGGTATGGACGGCATGGCGATGCCAGCACCCTCTTCTGCGAAAGCCGCACCGTCTGATTCTGGGTTGACCAATGCTGTGGTGAAGCGGGTCGATGCGAGCACCGGCATGGTGACTTTGCAGCACGAAGCACTCAAAAACGTCAACATGCCGCCCATGACGATGGCCTTCAAGGTGAAGGATGCAGCCATGGCACGCCAAGTGCACGTGGGTGACAAGGTGAGGGTCCGCATAGAAAGCATGGAAGGAATGATGACCATCGTGCGGATGGAAAAGTCCGGTACCCCATAAGTGTCGCCGCTGCTAGTGGGCCAGGCGTGCGGCTAGGGCAGCCAGCGTGACGAGCAGCACAGGAACGGGTCAGCATCACCCCAACCTTAAAGTAATACGCACAACTGATGCGGATCTGTTTGCTCGCCAATACGTGCAGCCAAAGCAGTGTCGCCAAGCTGCCGATTGGCGTGATCTTTGGTCCAAGATCGCTGCCGATTACATTGGCGTACACCATCGCTTCTTTGATGACACCGCTGGCGTGACTGGCATCGATGGACAACGCGCCGATCAGGACAGTGGGCATGTTGTTCATGATCGATGACAGCACCGCGGCGATGACGCCGGTGCCGAGGGTTGCGGTCCATAGGCCCTGGCCGGCCAGCCAGGAGAGCGCCTGTGCCAGCAGATCGGTCAGGCCCGCATTGCGCAGGCCGTAGACGACCAGGTACATGCCTAGCGAGAAGATCACGATCTGCCAGGGGGCACCGCGCAGGACCTTCTTGGTGTCGATCACGTGCCCACGCGCCGCAACGGCAACAAGGATCGCCGCGCCTACCGCAGCTACAGCGCTGACCGGAACACCCAATGGCTCCAGGCCGAAGAAGCCGACCAACAGCAGTCCCAGCACGCCCCAGCCGGCGCGAAAGGTCGCACGGTCGCGAATGGCCTTGAAAGGGGCCGCCAGTTGTGGAGCGTCGTACCGGGCCGGGATCGACGACCGGAAGTAAAGAAACAACACAACCAACGTCGCCAGAACCGAGACGACGTCAACTGGCGCCATGACCGATGCATACCGGTTAAACCCGATACCGAAAAAATCGGCCGAAACGATGTTCACTAGGTTGGAGACGACCAGCGGCAGACTGGCCGTGTCGGCAATGAAGCCCGCCGCTATCACGAAGGCCAGCGTGGCTGCGGCCGAGAAGCCGAGAGCCGACAGATTACGACCGCGTCGTCGACGTCATGGAAGAGCTGGTCAAGTTCACGTTGCTGATTCGCGACCAGAGTGAAATTACCTCATTGACCGCTACAGCGAACGTAAAGGGACTGCAGCGCAAGCCGCACGGTTAGTCGAAGAGGTGATGCATACGCCTTCGGCAAGCTGACAACGAACGGTTGTACCCGTGTAGCGGACCGTCGCCGACTGCTCTTTCCCAGCATCAGCAAAACGCCGGCTCAGGGCGCACCGTTTTTTACTCAGCACTGTTCGCGCGCGATCGTGAATTTTCTATGGTCGAGAAAATTGCAACTCGATCAACTCAAGCAGAAGAATGTGAGATGCATTTTGCAAATACCTGCTCTTCGTCGCGATCCTTCTCTTCGTGCCGATCGCTCGTGACCCCTGACAATAGGCGAAGCGGCCGAAGGTCATCTTACGCGGAGTCATGAGAACTGACGTCGGCTGGTTAGCAGGGATTTACAGGCGAGGTTCTTGCTGACGTTTTACCGCGCAGTGCACTTTGCAACGACCTTTCCCGCATTGCTTAAAAAGGAGATCCATGATGCTAACAACCAAATTTAGCTCTGCTCGACTCACACTTATTGCCGTATCCGTCGCGGCGATGTTAGGTGCTTCCTTGGCGCACGCTGAAAATCCTGGCCGTGGGGCAACGGCTGAGTTCGAGAAGAATTACCTGACTTTCATCATAGATCATCACTATTCGGCGCTACGGATGACCGAGCTCGCCTCTGGGACCGACGTGAAGCGCGACGCCGCTTTGCACAATCTTGAGGAAGGCACTTCACCAACGCCGAAAACCTCAGCAACGCCTGCGAAAGCCCACTCTGACAAGATCAAGTCAATGGCTCGACAGGCAAATCGCATGCAAAGAGAAGAGATCCTAACCGCTCAACGTATGTTGCTCGAGTTCTACGCTGTTACTCATGCGCCGGAATTACCAAAAGAAGCTCAGTCACTGATCCAGATTCTTGAGCAAGCGCCGCCGGGTTCTCGTTTCGATCGCACATTCCTCAAAACCTTTAGCGACCATCACTACGCGGCGCTTCAACCTAGTCAAGACTGTCGAGTGAAAAGTGACATATCCCACGACTCACTGATCCACTACTGCGAGGGCATCGTTGAGAACCAGACCCGGGACATAAACGAAATGCGCAAGGATCTTTGCAGCGATTTCTCCGATTGCGACTTTCAACCAGGCGCAGCTCGGCGTCAACATTGACAGCTCATGCTACACGTCCTCTTCATCACCGTGGGCACGCCGTCGGCCGTTTCTGATTCCCAAAATCTTAGAGATGACTGGAGGGTCGGCATAAGTGCTTAAGGGTGGGGATGTAATCTGGGCGACGTGCATGATTAGATCGGCAGCGGCCATGAGAGTTACTCAAAGGCTTTCATTTGAACCCCGCCAGTAGCCGGATGGGATGTTGAGGGGCGGATTATGCTGACGATAGTAGGGATCATTGATGCGAAGGCAGTTCCGAGCGCTTGCGCGTCACTCCGCTGACAATGGTCGTACTTATTAAGGCGAGGTCAACTACGATCGTTTATTTCACCTCATTCCGGCAGCGGCGCAGGGGCATTACGTTGTCGATAGCTCATCAAATCTTGGGTGTCGCTCGGTGGTGGAGTATTTTCTAGCTCAGCAATGAGCGCCTGCATTTCCTCTATCTCTTTCACTTGTGCCCTGATAATCCCGTCCGCTAAATGCCTGACACGCTGGTCTTTTATATGTGCCCGCTCGCTCGTTAAAATTGCAATGGAGTGGTGGGGAATCATGGCTTTCATATATGAAACGTCATCGACCGTCTGCTGACTCCGGACAAGCCAAAGAGCCCCTGCAAATACGACAATACTGCCGCTGACAATAAGCCAATTCATTCGTCGATTTTTGTACATTCCCCACATAAAAATGATCATTACGAAGGCCATCGCGGCCCCCATTACAAACGCCATCCACATACGAGTCTGACTGTACTCTAGGTGTCCAACCTCATAGACATTCAAGAACATCATTCCATACATCAACGCGGTAGATACAGCGATCATTGCCGCAAACCTGTCATAGCCCATCTTCATCGGCGTGGCTTGGTCGCGTTGCATGACTCTCTCCTAATAGATACATAAAGAACATTGAAAAATCCCGCCACGCGCGGCGGGTTATCACAAGTCGGTGATGGCTAAAGCAAATCGGCCCCGTGAGGAATGCCAAGCCGTTTGTAGTAAAGCGCGAAACCCAAGTTTTGCTCCATGTTGCCCACCGCCGCATCGAAAAGCACAAGGGACGCTTTCCTGCTCTTAGGTCGCTCCCGTACTAAGCTTCTCGCCAGACAGCAAACGCTGGTTGCGCAAACGCAATGCATTGCCAACCACTGATGCCGAGCTAAGGCTCATTGCGAGCGCAGCGATCATGGGCGAGAGCAGCCAACCCGTAAACGGGTAGAGCACTCCGGCTGCAAGTGGAACACCAAGTCCGTTATAGAAAAGCGCAAACCACAGGTTCTGCTTCATATTACTCACCGTCGCGTTCGAAAGATTGCGAGCGATCGCAATGCCACGAAGATCTCCCTTCACCAAGGTGATCTGAGCACTATTCATCGCGACATCCGTACCTGTTCCCATGGCTATCCCAACGTTGGCCTGAGCCAGGGCAGGCGCATCGTTGATACCATCTCCTGCCATCGCCACGATCTGCCCTTCGTCCTGCAGCTTTTCGACGAGAGCGAGCTTATCGGATGGCTTGACCTCCCCATGTACCTCTTCAATTCCAAGCTTTGTGGCTACAGCACGTGCAGTGGTTTCTCCGTCTCCAGTGGCCATCACGATTCGCATGCCTGTGCCTCGCAAGTCAGTTAACGCCTCCCTCGTGCTGGCCTTGATGGGATCCGAGACAGCAAGAAGGCCGGACAAACGACCATCCACTGCCAAATACATCACGCTTGCCCCTTCACCTCTTAGTCGCTCTGCTTCGACGGATAAAGGCTCGACTGAGATACCAAGCTGGTTCATCAACACCGTGTTACCCAGGGCCAGCAGATGGCCAGCAACTACGCCCCGCACGCCGATTCCCGAAGCAGAATCAAAATCTTGCGCGGGCTCTAATGAAAGTTGTAGGCGATTCGCTTCTCGGACGATTGCGCTCGCCAAAGGATGCTCACTTCCTTGGTCCAAACTTGCGGCCATGCGCAACACGTCATGTTCTGTGAAATCGTCACTCGGGATGGCGCGCTCGAACGCAGGACGGCCCTCAGTCAATGTTCCTGTTTTGTCGACAATCAACGTAGTGACCTTCCTAAGATTCTCGATTGCAGCTGCGTCCCGAAATAGCACGCCCTGACTCGCACCACGTCCGGTCGCGACCATGATCGACATGGGAGTAGCAAGCCCCAGGGCGCAAGGGCACGCAATGATCAACACCGACACCGCGTTAATAAGCCCGAACACCCAGCTCGGCTCCGGACCAAAAAGGCCCCATGCAAAGAAAGTTAGAAGCGCAATGACGACGACCCCGATCACAAACCAACCTGCGACCCCGTCAGCAAGACGTTGCATCGGGGCCTTTGAGCGTTGGGCCTGCGCGACCATCTGCACTATCTGCGAAAGCATCGTCTCGGCGCCGACACGTTCGCAGCGCATGATCAACGCTCCTGTTGTATTGAGCGTAGCTCCAATGAGCTTGTCGCCCTGCCGCTTAGCGGCAGGCATGGGCTCCCCCGTCAACATCGATTCATCCACCGAGCTCTGACCTTCGAGTACGACACCGTCTACAGGTACCTTCTCGCCGGGCCGAACGCGTAAGCGGTCGCCAACGTGCACATGCGTGATCGGAATATCCTCTTCATTCCCGTCGTCTTTCAATCTACGCGCGGTCTTGGGGGACAGTCCAAGCAACGACTTGATAGCCGCAGAGGTGTGCGATCGTGCTCGCAGCTCAAGCATCTGGCCTAGCAGCGTCAGGGAGATGATTACCGCTGCCGCCTCAAAATAAACGCCGACGCGTCCCATCGAAAAAAAAGATTGGGGAAAAACGCCTGGAGCAATGGTCGCGACAACGCTATACGCAAACGCCGCTCCGGTACCCAGACCAATGAGCGTCCACATGTTTGGGCTGCGATTGATTACTGATTGCCATCCCCTTTGAAAGAATGGCAGGCCGGCCCACCCCACGACCGGCAGTGTCAGCAGCAACTCCACCCATGTCTGTGTTCCGATGTCCATGAGGCCAAATTGATGACCGACCATGGCCAGGAACAAAACTGCCACCGTAAACGGGAGCGTCCACCAAAATCGGCGCTGGAAATCTAACAGCTCGGGGTTTTCGTCATCCTCAAGCGGTAGCACCGGTTCCAGTCCCATACCGCATTTTGGGCATGTTCCAGGGTGGTCCTGCCGTATCTCGGGGTGCATGGGGCAGGTGTAGATCACGTCCATTGCGGCCGGGGCGAGTACCGGCTCTGGTCCCGACCCATGCAACTTTTCCGCAGGATCACGCCCTGGCGCCAAAGGTAAATGGGACTTTGTATATCGATCTGGGTCAGCCAAGAATTTGCTCTCGCAGCGTTCACTGCAAAAGAAATATTCCTGGTTATCGGCGGTCGCGTGATGCGGTGATGTTCGATCCGTTGCCATCCCACATACGGGATCTTTCAGCGGTACTCCACGCACATCATCATCATCATGTGCAGGTCGAACCGTCGGCTGTGACGATGTGTTCGGTGCGTTCATACAGACCTCCAGGAAGGCGCTCGACACCGCGGGTTGGTCGTAAGCTCCAACTGCGCCAGTGCCAATGGACGCAAGGTTAAACGTCCCTAGTCGATAAGCCACCCGAGGAATTGTGAGAAATTTTGATCCTGAGTCGTGCTGCCGACGATGTGCCAAACCTTGCCACATGGGAAGGTTTGGCACGGACGAGACCAGCGCCGACGTGGTTAAACTTGCGTCCGATGGCATCAGTCGTTCCGGGTACAGACAGCGCGCCGTTGAACCTTCAAACGAGCTGTAAATACGGCCGATCGAAAGCACACTCAGGGAGGATGCATCATGCGAATTTTGGTAGTCGAGGACGAACATAAGCTTGCCGACTACCTGAAGAAAGGCCTCAGCGAGCAGGGTTACGTGGTTGATATCTGTCGTGACGGCCAAGACGGGATGCATGCGGCGACTGAAGGGAACTATGACCTGGTCGTGCTGGACGTCATGCTGCCAGGCATGGACGGCTTTGCAGTGCTCAATGCGTTACGCAAGTCGAAAGACACGCCAGTGCTGATGCTGACGGCACGCGACAAGGTCGAAGACCGAGTGCGTGGACTCGAAGGAGGCGCGGACGACTATTTGGTCAAGCCGTTCGCGTTCTCGGAGCTGCTTGCCCGCATCCATGCTCTTCTTCGCCGAGGCCGCGTGCATGAGTTGACTACGCTGACACTTGCCGATCTGGAGCTTGACCTTACTCGGCGCAAAGCGCACCGAGCCGGCACGCGACTAGATCTCACCGCCAAAGAATTTACGTTGTTGGCTTTGATGCTTCGACGCCAGGGGCAGGCGCTGTCGCGGACGATGATTGCCGAGCAGGTCTGGGATATGAACTTCGATAGCGATACCAACGTCATCGATGTCGCAGTGCGACGGTTGCGCGCGAAGATCGATGAGCCATTCGAGCAAAAGCTGCTGCATACCGTCCGCGGAATGGGCTATGTCTTAGAGGTAAGAGAGCAATGAACCGCTGGCGCATTGCGTCTATCGAAGTACGCCTCACGGTGCTGCTGGGGCTCATCGCGCTGGTGGTGTCGACCATTGCTGGATGCACTTTGTTTTGGGCGCTCAAGCGTGAGGTGCAGAGCCAGGAGATGACCGAGGTCGCGGGCAAGCTCGAATTGATCCAACACCTGGCGAGCATGCATACGGAAGCTGATCTCTTGCACGATGATTTGATTGGCAAGCTGAACGACATCCTTGTGGGACACGAGAACCTCAAAGTGTGGGTCTTGAGCGAGCAGGGCAAATCGCTTTACGGCGGAGATACACCGCGAATCGTGTCGCGCGGATCAGGCACCGAGATCTTCCTACGTACCCGCGATGGTGTGGACATGCGCGGCAAGCAAGAGCCCCTACAGGGAGTCTTATCTCCCAGGGCGACTCTTATCGTGGCCGCTGATACGAGGCCAAGCGCGCAGTTTCTCTATCAGTTCGTCACTATCCTGCTTTTCATCTGTGTGGTGTGGATTGGCGTAACAGCGGCTTTAGCGGCGTGGGCGGTACGGCGATCCTTGGCCCCGCTTCGTCGACTCTCTGCGCAGGCGGCGCAAGTGCAACCGGACAACCTTGCAGTGCGTCTTCCGGAGGTCGGCATTGACCGCGAACTCAAGGAATTTACGCGCACTTTCAACAGCATGCTGGGTCGCGTCCAAGCGGCCTACCAGCAGATGGAAGGCTTTAATGCTGATGTGGCGCACGAATTACGCACACCGTTGGCGACGCTTATCAGTGGCACGGAGATCGTCTTGTCATCGGCCCACTCCATGCAGGAGCTTCGCGACCTCCTCGAATCCAATCTGGAGGAATTAGACGGACTGAGGACGCTGATCAATGAAATGCTTTTTCTTGCCCGCGCCGATGGCGGAGAACTCGCGCGTGACCTTCAGGAGGTCAGCGTGGCACAGGAGATCGCGAAGGTGCACGAGTTCTACGAAGCATCTTTGGAAGAGGCAGGCGTTTTGTTGCGCTCCAACGATGATTCCCGTGTGGCCGCCAATCCCCGGCTGTTGCGACGTGCGATCGCAAATCTGATCTCGAATGCCATCAAGGCAACTCCCCCGGGTAGTGTGATCGAGATTGCTTGCACAGAGCAACTTGGGGAGACGGAGATTTGGGTGAGCAATCCTGGCTCCGGCATCGCGCCAGAAGCGCTACCACGCATTTTCGATCGGTTTTACCGGACCGATGATGCCCGAAGTGGCCGTGCGGAAGGCCATGGCCTCGGCCTCGCTATTGTTCGGGCGATCGCGCGCATGCATGGGGGACGAGCCTTTGCGTCGTCGAACGGACAGCGGACGGTAGTTGGCTTTAGCGTACGCCGCGCGCGCTAGATTACAAAAACGTAATCTTCCCGACAGGTTGCCGTGTGCCGCAGCTAGCTACAGTCTTCTTAACAGACCACGCTGGCTGACAGGCCCCGCGCGGTCACTCTAAGGTGGACTACGACGTATGCAAATGAAAAACTCGCGGCGGACCTTCGTGACCGCACTTGCCGCTACTGGCGTCATGGGTGGATTAGGACTGTGGCGCTCCCCGGTGTGGGCTGTCTCTGCGCCGGACTTGCCGCACGTACTGACGGGGACCGAGTTCGACCTTCAGATCGAGGAAGCGCCCATCAACATTACCGGCGCCTCTCGCACAGCCATGACAATCAATGGCGGCGTTCCGGGTCCGCTGCTGCGATGGCGTGAAGGTGACACGGTTACGCTGCGTGTCCGGAACAAGTTGCGCGACACAACATCGATTCATTGGCACGGCCTGATTCTTCCCGCGAACATGGACGGCGTTCCCGGCTTGAGCTTCCACGGGATCGCTCCTGATGGGATGTATGTCTACAAGTTCAAGGTCAACCAGAACGGTACGTATTGGTATCACAGCCACTCGGGATTTCAGGAGCAATCGGGCGTCTATGGCCCGCTCGTGATCGATGCGAAGGATCCTGAGCCGTTCACGTATGACCGCGACTACGTCGTCATGCTCTCCGACTGGACCGACGAAGACCCTGTAGCGCTGATACGCAAGCTCAAGAAGCAATCTGACTACTACAACTTCAATAAACGTACTGTCGGCGACTTCTTCAGCGACGTCCGCAGCAAGGGCTGGGCTGCCACCTTTGCTGATCGCAAGATGTGGGCGCAGATGAAGATGAACCCCACCGATCTTGCTGACGTCAGCGGGTACACCTACACGTATTTGCTGAACGGTAGAGCCCCCGATGGGGGATGGACCGGCATCTTTAGGCCCGGCGAGCGCGTGCGCCTTCGCTTCATCAACGGCTCGGCGATGAGCTACTTCGACATTCGGATTCCAGGCTTGAAGATGACGGTTGTCGCTTCCGACGGTCAGTACGTTAAGCCAGTGAGTGTGGATGAATTCCGCATCGCCGTTGCGGAGACTTATGACGTCATCGTCGAACCGCAAAGCGAGGAAGCCTATACGATTTTTGCCCAATCTATGGATCGGACAGGCTACGCCCGCGGAACGCTTGCCGTTCGCGAAGGCCTGACTGCACCGGTGCCCGCATTGGATCCTCGGCCCATAGTGACCATGGATGACATGGGCATGGGCGGAATGGACCACGGGAGCATGGGTGCTGCATCGGAAGATTCAATGCAGGGCATGACCGGGATGCAAGGCATGGACCACAGCAAGATGGAAAGCATGGACCAAAGCCAGATGCAGGGCATGACCGGCATGAAGGGTATGGACCACAGCAAGATGGAAGGCATGGACCACAGCCAGATGCAGGGCATGGCCGGCATGCAGGGTATGGACCACAGCAAGATGGAAGGCATGGACCACAGCCAGATGCAGGGCATGACCGGCATGCAGGGTATGGACCACAGCAAGATGGAAGGCATGGACCACAGCCAGATGCAGGGCATGACCGGCATGCAAGGCATGGACCACAGCAAAATGGAAGGCATGGCGGGGATGCAAACACATCCTGAATCCGAGAAAAACAACCCGCTGGTGGATATGCAGACGATGACACCGACGCCAAAGCTCAATGATCCCGGCATCGGCCTGCGGAACAATGGGCGCCGGGTTCTTACGTACGCTGACTTGCGGAGCACCTTCGAAGATCCGGATGGCCGCGAGCCGAGTCGCACTATTGAGCTTCATTTGACCGGTCATATGGAAAAATTCGCCTGGTCGTTTGACGGAGTCAAGTTTTCCGATTCGAAGCCGGTAGTGCTCAAGTACGGTGAGCGAGTTCGCATTGTTCTCGTGAATGACTCAATGATGACCCATCCGATTCACCTGCACGGGATGTGGAGCGACCTTGAGGACGAACAAGGCAACTTTTTGGTTCGCAAACACACGATCGACATGCCTCCGGGTTCAAAGCGGAGCTATCGGGTGACTGCCGATGCCTTGGGGCGCTGGGCTTACCACTGCCACCTTCTCTACCACATGGAGATGGGGATGTTCCGTGAAGTCCGTGTGGAGGAATGAGGTGATGAAGATGCAATTCTTGAAGCAAAGCAAGGCGGGGCTGACAGCCGTGCTATTGGCCGGGGCGACTTTCGGGGCGGCGCCGGCAGTGTTGGCACAGGCGGGTCCTCATGCGGCCCAGATGCCGGGCATGGACCATAGCGCGATGCCGGCACCGAACGGCACGGCACCGCAGTCGACGCCTTCAAAGGCCGTGACGGAAAGCAGGACGCCTATCCCGGCCTTGACTGAGGCGGACAGGACCGCGGCGTTCATCAACTCAGACGGACATACCGTCCACGACAAGGCAATCAACTATTTCTTCTTGCTTGATCGGCTTGAGTGGCAGAACGCCCGCGACGGTAACGCGCTGAACTGGGACTTCAACGGCTGGATTGGCGGGGACATCAACCGGCTCTGGTTACGATCCGAAGGAGAGCGATCGAACGGGAAGCTTGAGGAAGCCGAAGTGGAAGCACTTTGGGGCCATGCAATCAGTCCTTGGTGGGACGTTGTTGGCGGTGTTCGCCATGACTTCAAGCCGGGAAAGTCGCAGACCTGGGCAGCCTTCGGCTTGCAAGGCTTGGCGCTCTACAACTTCGAAGCTGAGGCCACAGCCTACGTAGGCGAAAACGGGCAGACGGCGGCACGCCTGAAAGGCGAGTACGACGTCTTGATTACCAATCGCCTCATTCTGCAACCTAGTGCCGAGGTGAACTTCTACGGCCAAAACGATCGGACTCGAGAGATCGGTTCTGGCCTATCGGGCACCGAGTTCGGTCTCCGGCTCCGCTACGAGGTTCGACGCGAAATTGCTCCCTACGTGGGAGTGACGTGGAACAGGTCGTATGGAAATACAGCAGATTTCAAGCGGGCCGATGGGAGGAACCCCACCGAAACGCGATTGTTAGCGGGTGTCAGGATGTGGTTTTAATGCGTTAGCTATACCGTCGGCCGGATGACGCAGCTGTCGTGTGACCGACGCGACCCACTTCTTTCTTTGTAGGAAATATTCGATGTCTATCGTCCGTATCTCTTTGAGCGCCGCAGCGATTGCGGTCAGCATGTTTATGGCGACTGCCGCCCAAGCCCATCCAAAACTCCTTTCGTCGACGCCCGATGCCAATGCCGAGGTCGCGGCGCCGGCCAAGATCGAACTGAAATTTTCTGAGGCCTTGGTTGCACAGTTCTCCGGCGCGAAATTGCTGATGACTGGCATGCCTGGCATGACCCACGCTCCAATGCCGGTCAACGCGAACATTTCCCCAGGCGCTGATCCCCAGACCATGGTCATCACACCGGCCAAACCGTTGACGACCGGAACCTATCGCGTCGACTGGCGGGCTGTTTCTGGCGACACCCATCCAATGACTGGCAGCGTGACTTTCAGCGTGAAGTGAAATGGATGATTGGCTCTCTATCGCCATACGATTCGCCTTGTATGTCGATTTGCTGTTGCTGCTAGGCCTCCCCGCTTTTGCGCTGATGAATCGGACGACACTGCTTTCTCGGTCCGATGCCCAACTAAACGTGCGCCGGTTCGTTCTGGGGGCAGCGGTTATAGGTCTGCTTATATCCGCTTCCAGCATGCTGGTACTCGCCAAAGCGATGAGTGGCGTGACGCAATTCAGCGAGTTGAGCCAACACATCTTTGAAATGATTCTGATGGGTACCGACGTTGGTATCGCATGGGTTGTTCGCGTTGTCGCCCTCTCGGCCATCGTCATAGTGACCTTCGCGGTTCAGCGACACACGGCCTCATCACACGGCGTTGTCGCTGCCCTTGCCGCGATTGCACTTGCTACTGTGGCATGGAGTGGCCACGGTGCGATGGACGAAGGTGCGCGCAGATACCCGCACCTGATCGCGGATATATTGCATCTCTTTGCCGCGGCGGTATGGGTCGGAGCCTTAGCTGCGTTCGCTATGCTCCTGCGTCGAGCAAAGACTCCCTCGTTCGATCAGCTTGTCGGGCTGAGCCGGGCTCTTGCCGGCTTTGCGATGGTTGGCACGCTTATCGTTGTCACCCTCATCGTTACTGGCGCGGTCAATTACTGGCTGACTGTTGGGCTCTCGCTGTCGCCTTTGGTCTCGAGCCAATATGGCCTTCTTCTCTTGGCCAAGCTTTGTCTATTTTTTGCCATGCTCGGTCTCGCGGCGGCGAACCGATACCATCTCACGCCGAGGCTCGAACAATCGATTGATCGTGGTGATACCCGCGCGGCAGTAAAGGCCTTGCGGAGCAGTTTGGTCCTCGAAACCGGTGCGGCGCTTCTGATCCTACTTTTGGTCGCTTGGCTCGGCGTGCTAAGTCCGTCGGCACCCTTGTGATTTGTTGGGGGCACAGGCGTGGGCCGAATGGTTTTTTTCTGGTCAGTGGCGCCTATCGCCGCCGCTTACCGGTCTTAGAGCAACTTGCATTTGGAGTAACTGTTCATGTCGGACCATTCTCAATCTCATGCTACCGAGTTTCACAACCCACTTCGCAGAGCCTTGCTCGTCACAATGCTCGCTATGCCCATTTCGGCGATAGCGCAAAGCGCAACGACCATTGACGTCTGGAAGACGCCGGAATGCGGCTGCTGTAAAGATTGGATCAAGCATCTTCAGAGCAACGGCTTTCAGGTAGTGGCTCACGACGTTGGTGATACGTCGGAGATGCGTCGGAAGCTATCAATGCCGGAGCAATACGGCTCTTGCCACTCCGGTAGCGTCAACGGCTATGCCTTGGAGGGACATGTGCCCGCCAAGGAAATTCGCCGTCTCCTGCGCGAGCGGCCAGCGGCGGTTGGCTTAAGTGTTCCGGCGATGCCACTCGGTGCCCCAGGGATGGATGGTCCTGAATATCAAGGTCGCTCATTTCCCTATGAGGTTCTCCTTGTCGGCAAGAATGGGAAGACGAGTGTCTACCAAGCGTATAAGTAGGAGCGGGAAAAGGACGCAGTTAGGCTCGACAATAGGTGAATCTGTCGCCTACTTGCCTGCATTAGTTTACGAAGACCTTACGAACTCCTGCATGAGCTGGTCATGCGGGCAGCGCGAAAAAACAGGACCGTATAGCCCGTGACGACAGCATCTAGGCGTTGCCTGGTGATGACGACTGCTTGTTCCATACGGAGCACTCCACGGGACGCTGACTTATCACATACCGTACATACTTGGGCAGTATGTACGGTGCTTTTCCCTAGGCCGATATGGATTTGGGCAGTGACTTTAGCCGCTAAAATTTCTGCGCCTCTTCTGCATTATTTCTGGACAACGCAGATACGTTGGCATTGCTGTGCCGGAACCAGACCACCGGGTGCTACTGCTTACGTGTCTTTCGGGCCCCGCGATCGCTGCCTTACGGATACATGCTTTTAGGGTTTCCGTATCGGCAGAAGCGCCTGGATCAGCTCACAAGCACGTTCCGGGGACGAATAGCTGCCACGCATCTGACTCGACTATCAACGCCGCCGTTGGTAGAAATAGTGCTGAGAGACTTACGCTGGCGCCGCTCGAAAGTGTGCGAAATTGAGCGCGTGCGCTTTTGACGACCCGCTAATTTCCGCAGCAAACAGGCGATGTGGGGACCAGAATGTATTCCGTGTTTTGTCGGTGGGACACTATTACGCTGGCGAGTTACCTTGCCTCCTCTAATTCATGGAAGAAAGCATGATTGTTAACTGGACGGCATTTACCCCTTACGCCGCGCTTGCAGGTGGCGTCCTCATTGGCTTGGCGACAGCCGTCTTCGTGCTCGTCAACGGGCGCATCGCGGGTATCAGCGGGATTCTCGGCGGACTGTTGCGACCCGGGGGCGATGGCATCGGCTGGCGGCTGGCATTTGTCCTGGGACTGATAGGTTCACCCCTCATCTACGCCTTGCTTGCCACGGTTCCGCGGCCACGCATCGATGCCGGATGGGCCATGCTGGTCGTTGCGGGCCTGTTGGTTGGCGTGGGCACGCGGTATGGTTCTGGGTGCACCAGCGGTCACGGTGTGTGTGGTTTGTCGCGGATGTCGCCGCGGTCACTGGTGGCTACGCTGATGTTCATGAGTACTGGCGTTGCCACTGTGTATGTCATTCGCCACCTACTCTTCGCCTGAGGCAGCACCATGTCCATCATCACTTCTCTTCTGGCCGGCCTGATATTCGGCCTTGGCTTGATCCTGTCCGGCATGGCTGACCCGGCCAAAGTGCTCGGGTTTCTTGATGTCGCCGGTGCGTGGGATCCGTCGCTCGGGCTTGTGATGGTAGGGGCCATCGCTGTCGGCGTTGTGGCGTTTGCGCTTGCAAAACGGCGTCGACGCAGCTTGCTCGGGCTCAATATGCATTTGCCCGACAACAGCGGGATTGACCGTCGACTGGTAGGTGGCGGCGTGCTATTCGGCATTGGTTGGGGCCTTGCCGGCTTTTGCCCAGGGCCTGCACTGGTGGCGCTTGGGATGGGAGAGACCAAGGCCGCCGTGTTCGTCGTATCGATGTTGATCGGCATGGGCATGTTCGAGCTTCTAGAGCGCCGCAAAAAAGCCAAACCATCCAGTCACCCCGATACAAACCCGTAGCGTGCCAGAGTCGATCAGCTCAACGACGGCCTTCGCAGCAAGTGACAGGTCTCTCAGAGCAGAACGGCACGGATGGCAAACGCCACCGCAGACAGTGCCAACACACTCGCAAGCCAGATCCCAACAAACCAGGCAAGCCTTCGACTCAGATTGCCCCTAGTGGTAGCCGGTTTCATCGACCTTTCCTCGAAACACCCAATACGCCCAGGCCGTATAAATCAGGATGATCGGAATCAACACGCCCGCCCCAGCCAGCATGAAGACCTGACTTCGCTCAGGCGCAGCCGCTTCCCATATCGAAATCCGTCCGGGGATGACATTGGGCCAGATCGAGATGATCAGGCCCGCCAGGGAAAGGCCAAACAGCATTAGCGTCATGAGAAAGGGCAGCCAATGCCGACGCCGTTCGATAGCCTTCCAAAGCACAAGCGCCGCGATAGCGACCAACAACGGCATCTGCGCAGCAGCCAGAACGCCAGGCCAACTGAACCATCGAGCGTAATAACGCCCTTCAAGGAATGGCGTCGCCAGACTCACCGCAGCAATGGCGGCAATCAGCAGCACGACCAATATCCGAGTCAGCCGACGCGCGTGTTGCTGGGTCGGCCCATCGGTTTTCCAGATGAGCCAGGTGGCTCCCAGTAGTGCGTAGCCAACCACCAGGCTCGCCCCGGTCAATAAAGAGAACGGCGTCAGCCAATCCCACCACCCGCCTGCATAGGCACGGCCTTCGACGCGGATTCCCTGCAGCAGTGCACCCAACGTCACACCTTGGGCGAACGCCGCAATCAGAGACCCTATGCTGAATGCGATGTCCCACATGCCTCGGTGGCCAAGGTCACGCCACCGAAATTCGAAGGCAACGCCGCGGAAGATCAAACCCAGCAACATGGCAATGATGGGGGCATAAAGTGCTGGCAGAATGATCGCGTAAGCAAGCGGAAACGCGGCCATCAGTCCGCCACCGCCCAGCACCAACCAAGTCTCATTGCCATCCCAGAGCGGCGCGATACTGTTCATCGCCCGATCGCGCTCGCCGCCGACCTTGAACGTTGGGAACAATATTCCAATGCCCAGATCGAAGCCGTCCATCACCACATACGCGGCTATCGCGAACACAATGATTGCCGCCCAGACCACGGTCAAATCCATCATGGCGCTACCCCACCCTCGACAGCCGGGGCAGGCGTGATGCCCGCCGCACGGACGGGAGAGCCTCCCGATGGATCCGCTGTTTCATGAGCCTGGGGCGCTTTCGCCATCAGCTTTAGGACGTACATGGTGCCTGCGCCGAACACGGCGAAATACACCACGATAAACGCCACTAACGATGCTGCGACTGCCGGCGCCTGAAGCGGAGCGACAGAGTCCACGGTGCGCAGCAGGCCATACACCGTAAAGGGCTGGCGTCCCACCTCTGTGGTGATCCATCCTGCAATCACAGCAACGAAGCCACTGGGCCCCATCGCGACGGCGGCCCTATGCAGCCATGGCCACGTGTACAGACGTTTGCGGTACCTTGCCAGCAGACTCCACAACCCGAGACCCAGCATGGCGAACCCGAGTCCCACCATGACACGGAACGACCAGAACACGACGCCCACTGGCGGTTCGAGGTCGTCCGGAATGGTATCGAGGCCCGCAAGCGGCGCACTCGGATCATGCTTCAAGATCAATGACGATGCCTTGGGAATTTCGACGGCGTAGTCAATGCGTTTTTCCTTGCTGTTCGGAATCCCGAACAGGATCAACGGTGCGCCGTCAGGGTGACTGTCGTAATGGCCTTCCATCGCCATCACCTTTGCCGGCTGATGCTCAAGTGTGTTCAGGCCATGCATATCGCCCGCGAAGATCTGGATAGGAGCCACAATTGCAGCCATCCACATGGCCATCGAGAACATCTTCTTCGCACCGGGATTTGCCGAGTCTTTCAACAAATGCCATGCGCCCACGGCGCCAACCACAAACGCCGTCGTCAGATATGCCGCGATCGTGGTGTGAACTAGGCGGAAGGGGAAACTGGGGTTGAAGATGATGTCCAGCCAGCTCGGGCCAGGAAGGAATTGGCCGTTCGCGCCCATCTCGAAGCCTGTTGGGGTCTGCATCCAGCTATTGACCGAAAGAATCCAGAAAGCCGAGATGAACGTGCCCAGCGCTACCATGCATGTCGCAAAAAAATGCAGGCGCGGACCGACTTTGTTGATGCCGAAAAGCATGACCCCAAGAAAACCCGCTTCCAGGAAAAACGCCGTCAGCACTTCATATGCCATCAAGGGCCCGATGACAGGGCCCGCCTTGTCCGAAAACACGGACCAATTCGTTCCGAACTGATACGACATGACAATGCCGGACACGACGCCCATACCGAACACCAGCGCAAAAATCTTCAGCCAATAGCGGAACAGGTTCGCGTAGACGCCCTTGCCAGTCTTGAGCCAGAGTCCTTCAAGAACCATCAGGTAGCTCGCCAGGCCGATCGAAAACGCCGGAAAGATGAAGTGGAAACTGACTGTGAATCCGAACTGGATTCTGGCCAGCAAAACTGCGTCAAGCATTGCTACCCCTGTACATGTCGCCCGGGACCATTACCACGGAACGTCGTTGAATCGATCGAGCGGAATCTTCAGAAAACGATGGCCATCTGCCTCGGGTTCCGGAAGTTGGCCAGCGCGGATGTTGACTTGCAGCGCATGCAATATCAGTTTGGGCATCGGCAACGTTGCGTCCCGCTCCTGCCGCATCGACACGAAAGCAGCTTCATCCAATCTGGCAACGTGACGGTTGTCTCGCAGTTGCTCATCAACCGTACTTTCCCACCGCACGGACCGGCCGCCAGGGCGATAATCATGCCCCGTCAGCAGCCGCGTGTCGCCCGGCAGTGCAAGAATCGCCTGAATCGAGTGCCACAGTTTCGCGGCGTCACCCCCCGGAAAGTCGGCACGGGCAGAGCCGCTGTCCGGCATGAACAGGGTGTCGTGAATGAATGCAGCGTCCTCCACGACATAGGTGATCGACGCCAGGGTATGTCCTGGCGAATGCATGACACGGACATTTAAGTTGCCGATCTTGAACTGGTCGCCGTCGTTGAACAACGTATCCCACTGGGAACCGTCGCAGCGAAAGTCGTCACCCAAGTGATAAAAATCCTTCCACAGCGCCTGCACCTTCTTGACGTGGGTTCCGATTGCCGTCGGGCACTTCAGCACGTTCTTAAGGTAGTGCGCTGCGGAAAAATGGTCGGCGTGCGGGTGAGTATCCAGGATCCAGTCGACCGTCAAACCCGCCTGTCGAATATAGGCAAGGATGGCATCTGCGCTACGGGTAGCCGTTGAACCAGACTTCTCATCGTAATCGAGCACCGGGTCGATGATTGCGCAGCGTTGGGTGTCAGGATCGCTGACGACGTATTGCACCGACGACGTACGTGCTTCATAGAAGCCTTGGACGCGGGCAAGCCTGCGACGCAGCAGGTCTGGCCGATGGGCGCGCAACCAGGCTTCGACTCCTGAGAGATCCACTCCCGCGCGGGCGCCGACATCGCCTACCAACGAGGGTTCAAGACGCCTCGCGATGACTTCCGCAAGCGCCCACAACATGAGCGCCCGACGGCCGGAACCGCAATGTGCAAGCACTGGGCCATCTGTCTTCGCCAATGCTTCGTCGAACGCTTTCACATCCTGTTCGGTGATGCCGTCCACCTTCACGGGAATGAAGTGGTAGGTCAACCCCGCCGATTCGCTTGCAGTGCGCTCGGCGGCATCCCCAGGCTGAGACGCAGATTCACCATCCGGCCGCGCGTTCACAAGGCCTGCGATGCCTTGCGTAGGAAGCGTCGCAATGTCTTCCAGCGAAACTTCGCCAGCAATATAAAAGCGGTCGTCAATGCGTTTCATGGACTTGCATCCTCAATGTCAGTTATCGGCCATGGCAGGTTGCGTCAGCGTCACGGCGTGATGGGCGGAACCTTTTCGGGGAACGCCCGTTTGCGATGGGTCTCCGGCCACGGCAATCCTGTCAGCACGATCCGCCAATACAAGAACGGCAGAAACTTGGCTTTCAGCCACCAATACACCTTGCGGGGCACCCGCGGGTCCATCGGAAAGCTGGGCGTGATCGCCCCGTCATAGCAGAACTCGGCCAACATCACTTTGCTGCGGGACGTAGTCAGTGGGCAAGAGGCATACCCGTCGTACTGACGTGACGGCTGCTGCCCGGCGAGAAATCCCGCTATGTTTGCAGTGACCACAGGCCCCTGATTCTTTACCGCAGCCGCCGTCTTGCTGTTGGGTGTGGACGTGCAGTCACCAATGCCAAACACATTTGAATAACGCACGTGCTGCAGTGTTTTTGCATCTACTTCAAGCCATCCGGCAGCATCCGCCAGCTCGCTCTCTCTCACACACTGCGGAGCCCGCTGCGGAGGGACGACATGGATCATGTCAAACGTCATCGTTTTCAGTGTCTTGACGTTGTCGACCGTCGTCTGGAAAGTTGCCGTGCGTGCCGGACCATCGACCTCGACCAGTTCATGACCGAAATGGGGCGTGGCGCCGTACGCTTTCATGACCTCGCCAAGCGCCTTGGCGTAGAACGGCACGCCAAACATTGATGCACCCGGCGTCAGAAACGACACCGCGACTTTTCGTCCTTTCGAGCGGAAAAAATCAGCCGCCAGATACAGGATTTTTTGCGGTGCGCCCGCGCACTTTATCGGCATAACGGGTTGCGTGAATAAGGCAACTCCTCCGTTCAGGGCCTGCAGGCACTGCCACGTATACGGCGCAAGATCGTACCGGTAATTGCTGGTCACGCCATTCTGTCCGAGCGTTTCGCGTAGCCCCTTGATCCCGTCCCAGTGCAGCTCGATCCCCGCAGCAACAAGAAGACATTCGTAATCCAGCCTGACACCGTCATTGAGCACAACCGCGTTCGACGACGGCTCGAAACGCTCGACGCTTGCGGTGATCAAGGTCACACCTTTGGGGATGCACTCACGCATTGACCGTCGCGTCGCCTCGGCTGCGTATTTTCCCCCTCCGACCAACGTCCAAGCCGGCTGATAGTAGTGGTAAGCCGCCGGTTCGATGATGGCAATGTCCAGGGCCGGATGGGCACGCCTCAATCGAGCGGCAACGCTGATGCCGCCGGCACCACCCCCTACAACAAGCACTGAAAATCGCGTTTGGTTGGGCTCTTTCATTGTCATCTCCTGGACAGTTCCAAACTAAATCATATATGCTTTTTAGAGATAAGCTAATTTCCATAAGTAATATAGAGAGTGAAGCTTGCCTACACGGGCTGCTGATCATCAGATGACCAAGCCGTGATTGGCGAGACCAGTCGACCGCCGTACAACCAGGATTTTTCATGCTTCTCACGAGCTTGCTCGGTCTCATCATCGGTTCCATTCTTGGCCTGACAGGGGCCGGTGGCGGCATCCTCGCCGTTCCAGCACTGGTCGTCGGCCTGGGATTCAGCATGTCCGAAGCAACGCCAGTGGCGCTTGTCGCAGTTGGACTTGCCTCGATGCTTGGTGCGATTGAAGGTCTACGACGCAAAACAGTGCGTTACAAAGCGGCCCTGTTGATGTCGGCCGTCGGGGCATTGACCGCCCCCCTCGGCATATGGGCCGCGGGTCGCATTCCGAATGTGTGGTTGTTGACGATGTTCAGCGGCGTGATGGTGATCGTTGGCGCTCGGATGGCGCTTCAGGCCTATCGAACGGATGCGCATACGGATGACACCCTGCCCGACGGCAAAGTCTGCATTCAGTCTACGGAGACAGGGCGATTCGTGTGGAGCTCAGCCACGGCGCTTACGCTAGGCGCCATCGGCGCCGTATCGGGTCTCTTCACAGGGATGCTGGGCGTCGGAGGCGGTTTTATCATCGTGCCTGCGCTTAGGCACTTCAGTAATGTCGCGATGAATGGCGTCGTCGCGACCTCCCTCATGGTGATCGCGTTGATCTCGACCGCGACGGTTGCAGGCGCGTTCGCAGGAGGGCTCACTTTGTCCACCACGTCTTGGCTCTTCATCGGCACGACCGTGACCGGGATGTTGCTTGGACGCCTGGTCGCACCCCGGATACCCGCACGCGCCCTGCAGTGGGGCTTTGCAATGATCTGCGTCGTGGTTGCCATGATTGTGCTGGCCAAGGCAAGGGGTGTGCTTTGACTGCGCGTTTATTCTCGTTGCTATTCCGATGCGCACTGGCGTGCATCGCCTGTATGCCCGGTATGACCTCTGCTGCCGACTCTGATTTTCTGAATCCGGAAGCGGCTTTCGTGTTGCGAGCTCCGGTGGTATCGGAAAACGGCGACGTCACGCTCGGATGGGATATCGCACCTGGCTACTACCTGTATCGGGATCGGATCGAAGTGTCGGCAGGTCAGTCGAAGCGCCCCATCGATGCCGTCAAGCCACCGGGGGAGGTCAAAGAAGACCCCACTTTTGGCACTGTCCAGGTCTACCACTCCCAAGCAACCGTCCGAGTGCCCTCGGCCGCAGGCCAGACGCTTGGCGTGACGTGGCAAGGTTGCGCGGAAGCCGGGTTGTGCTATCCCCCGCAGACGCGCTCGATCAAGGTGGGCGCAGCAGGTTCCGGAAGCGGCCTTCCCGATGTGTCAGGCACCTCGATTCCGGCGGATGCGACCACTAGAAGCTCCTTGATTGGACAAAGTGATCAACAAGTATCGTCACTGCTGAGCGTACGCTCACTCGCATGGACCATTCCGATGTTTTTGCTAATGGGCGTCGCTCTGGCGTTTACGCCTTGCGTCCTCCCGATGATGCCCATCGTTTCCAGCGTGGTGGTCGGCGCCAATGCCAGACCACGCCGCGCCTTTGTGCTGTCGCTTTCGTTCGTGATCCCGATGGCGATGACCTATGCAGCACTGGGTGTGGGTGCGGCGATGGCCGGTGCGAATCTGCAGTCGATGCTCATGAGCCAAGGGACCATTCTCTTCATGGGCGCGATTTTTTTCATTTTGTCGTTGGCCATGTTCGGGGTGTTCACTCTGCAGCTTCCGGGCTGGATCCGGCAACGTCTCGATCGGGCCAGTCGGCAACGTGAAGGCGGGTCGGCCCGCAGCGCAGCAGGCCTGGGGGTGCTGTCAGCCTTGTTGGTAGGCCCGTGCATGACAGCGCCCCTGGCGGGAACCCTTATCTACATCGCCCAAAGCGGCAATGTCGTCGAAGGCGCTCTGCTCTTGTTTTCTCTTGGCTTGGGCATGGGCTTGCCCCTGATCCTGATGGGGACCGTCGGCGCGGGATATCTGCCTAAGCCCGGCGTCTGGATGGACCGGGTCAAGAACGGTTTCGGCTTCGCGTTGCTGGCCACGGCGGTCTGGACGGTAACGCCAGCGGTACCTGCTCAAGCAGCGCTTGCCTTGTGGAGCGCCCTGCTTCTGCTGCTTGCCATCACCGTGTGGCAGATGTCGGCCACGGCGTCGGTCCGTCAACGCGTGGTTGTCATGACCGTGGGACTGCTGGCTGGCGCCTGGAGCGCCGCACTTCTGGTTGGCGCGCTTTCGGGGGGAACCGAACCGTTACGCCCATTGGCACAGTTCGCGGCGCGAGGCAGTGACGCCGCGGTTGGCGCCGACCGCGCACATGACGCCATGACCGTGATGACGTCGGCAGACCTGAGCACGCGGCTCGTCGATGCTGGGAAGGCCGGCCGCGTCGCAGTGGTGGACTTCTGGGCTGACTGGTGCGTTGAGTGCAAGGTCATCGATCGGGAAGTGTTCGGCGATTCGCGCGTTCGCGCCGCATTGGAAGGCGTCGACGTGATCCGTGTGGACGTGTCTGCAAACACCCCTGATCAACGCGCGCTGATGCGTACCAGGCAAGTCCTCGGCCCGCCTACGGTCTTGCTGGTGGATGGCGAGGGACAGGAGGCCCGCGCGGCGCGCCTGGTAGGTGCCTTCAATTCGGAGACCTTCCTGCAACGCCTGGACGCAGTGGAGTCGAGCGATGACTGACGCCCTGCAGGTCGGACCGCTCGTATTGCCGTATTCCTTGCTTGTTCTCTTGGTGGCGGTCGGGGCAGGCTCTCTGGTAGCGCGATGGGTTGCGCGCCGGTTCGGCATTCTCGAGCACGTTCCCGTCAACGGTGTATTGGTGGCAGGATTGGTGGCCGCGCGCCTCGTCTTCATCTTGCAGTTCCATGAAGCCTATCTGACGTCCTGGCTAGGCATGCTCGATATCCGTGACGGCGGCTGGAATGCCTGGGCGGGCCTGGCAGGCGCATGGGTCTATGGCGCCTGGTCGATGTATCGGTGGCCCCAAGTTCGCAAGCCGCTCGTTGCAGGCTTGGTTATGGGCACCGTGGTGTTGCTGAGCGCCTATGGCGCGCAACACGTCGCGGACCAAGCGTCGGTCGTCCGCTTGCCGGAACTCGCATTGACCCGGCTTGAGTCCGGGGCGCCGGGCAGTCTGGACGGGTTCCGAGGCAAACCCACGGTCATCAATCTCTGGGCAAGCTGGTGCCCGCCCTGCCGCCGCGAAATGCCTGTACTTCATGAAGGTCAGAAGACCTATCCAGACGTGCACTTCGTCTTTGTCAATCAGGGCGAAACCATTGAGCAAGTCCAACAGTACCTTGGAAGCCTGGGCCTCGTCCTGAGCAATGTACTGATGGACCCCGGCATGAAAACCGGGCAGTTCTTCGGCCAACGTGGCCTTCCGGTGACGTTGTTCTTTGATCGCGATGGCCGTCTGCAGTCATCGCGCCTGGGCGAGCTGTCAGCCGCGACACTTGCCCACCATGTTTCCGGCATCCGAATCCGCCGGGATGTACCGACCACACCTTAAAGGAGAATGTCATGCGCCATGGCATCGCCTCACTGTTGACGATCACCGCTACCTGCGCATTTGTTGCCCCCCTGCCGGGCGTTGCCGCCGACAAGCCCGCAGTGATTACCGCGCTAGAAGGCCAAGGCATTGAAGTCGTTGGCCCCATGCCTGCATCCGGAGGGTTAACAGGCTGGGCGGCACACGCCGGAGGACGCCCGGTTGCGCTGTACCTGACCCCCGACGGCAAGCACGTCATTGCCGGCACCATGCTGGATGTCGATGGGCAGGATGTGACCAAGGCGGCGTTGCAGAAAGCCGTTGCACCCGTCATGTCCGCCAAGTTGTGGCAGCAGGTCGAGCAAAGCGCCTGGATTGCCGACGGCAAGGCCAATGCGCCCCGCGTCGTTTATGTCTTCACCGATCCAAATTGCCCGTACTGCAACAAGTTGTGGTCGGATGCTCGTCCTTGGGTCGATGCGGGACGCGTACAACTGCGCCATGTCATCGTCGGCATTCTGACGCCAACCAGTCCAGGCAAAGCAGCCGCGTTGCTGGCTGCCGCAGATCCGGTTGCAGCCCTGCGGGCGCATGAAAGCGCCCACGTTGCATCGACCACTGAAATGCTGAAGTCCGGCCAACCCAAGCCACTTGAGGGCAAAGGGCTTGCGCCGCTGAAGAGCATTCCGGCAGCGATCAGCGAAAAGCTGAACGCCAATCAGGCCATCATGGCGACCTGGGGCCTGCATGCCACGCCAGCAGTCGTATGGCGTGACGAAAAGGGAGCGGTGCAGTCCCGCACCGGCATACCCCCTGCCTTGCTGCCGCAGATCATGGGCCCCCTGTAAAAGTATTTTCGCCCTGTTGAGGAGACGATCATGAATTCATCCCATACCCATGTCGACATTGTCGTAATCGGTGCAGGTACGGCAGGCTTGACTGCATTCAACGAAATCAAGCGAAGCGGACGATCCGTGCTTCTGGTGGACCGAGGACCGCTGGGCACGACCTGCGCGCGAGTGGGCTGCATGCCGTCGAAGGCGGCGCTCCATGCGGGCCACCAGGCAAACGTGCTTCGGCACCTTGCTCCAGACTTGCCATCGCAGCGCGAAGTGACCGATGGTCTCTGGCGTCACGCGCGGGCGACACGTGACAAACTGGCCGAAGGCGCAGCCCAGCGCACGCGTAAAGGGGCCGGAGATTGTTTGATCATGGGCCACGCCCGTTTCGTCAATCCGACCACCATCGACGTCGACGGTCGTCTCATTTCTGCTTCGGCATTCATCGTTGCAACTGGGTCCCACCCTGTGGTGCCCGACGCGTTGAAGAAACTGGAAAGCCGTCTACTGACGACCGACACACTGTTCGAACTCGAGACTTTGCCGCGCCGCATCGGCATCCTGGGACTTGGCGCGATTGGACTCGAGATGGGGTTGGCGCTGACGCGTTTGGGGGTGGAAGTCGTCAGCGCGGATGTTCAGGAATCCATCGCCGGCATCCGCGATCCAGAGGTGAACACGCGAGCTAAAGAGCATTTTGCGGGTGAGTTGAAAATGTGGTTGGGTGCCCCGGTCGACACCGCCCTTGAAGGCGACGCCGTGCGAATGACCTGCGGCGCGAATTATGCCGACGTGGATGTCCTGCTTGCCGCACTGGGTAGGAAGCCCAACGTGGGCAATCTCGACTTGCCTTCAGCGGGGGTGCAAATCGATGAACGTGGCAACCCTGTCATTCAGGAACGAAATTTGCAAAGCGGATCGCTGCCCATCTTCTTTGCAGGTGACGTGGTACCCGCGCGGCCCCTGATGCATGAAGCTGCCGACGAAGGTCTGATCGCAGCACGCGCGGCGCTGCAATGCCTGGAAGGGCAGATCGACGCAGACGCACTCCCTGGGCGCAGGATTTTCATATCGATCGTGTTCAGCGATCCTGATGTGTGCGCTGTCGGAACACCGTACGACAAGTTGGACATGGCACGCACGGTGATTGGAACCGCGCAAGGTAGTGGGAACGGTCGATCCCGGATCCTGGGCGCGGAAGATAATTTGGTGCGTATCTATGCCGATCGGGATAGTGGCGTTCTTACGGGAGCCAGTCTGGTTGCCAGCCATGGCGAGCATCTGGCCCATCTTCTTGCATGGGCAGTGCAACGCAAAGAAACGTTGCAAGGGTTGCTCGACATGCCGTTCTACCATCCCAGTGTCGAGGAGATGCTGCAATCGGCGCTCAAAGACGCGGAAACTTTGAGGAGCGCTCAATGACGCCGGAAAACAAAGGGGACGCGATGAAAGTCGTTCTGCATGCGCCAACTGCCACAGCACTGACCCGTGCGCGCAGCAACCTGAACAACCTGATCGCTGCCGATCCGACGGTGCGTGTTGCCATCGTCATCAATGCAGACGCCGTGGCGGCGGCCCTGGATAACCCGAATCCGGTATCCGACAGCAAGACACTCGTCTGCCCGAACACCTTGAAAAAGATAAACCGCACGGCTGCCGAGCCCTTGAAGGTGTTGGAAGAGGGGGCCATAGTGGCTTTGGTAAAGATGCAATCGGACGGCTGGACGTATATCCGCGCATGATCGTGGAGTGCAGAAGCCGATGTGCGCCATGCTGAACGATGGCGCATCCCGAATGCATAACAGGGCGTTGACCCGAAGATATCAAGGCAGAGGGGACGTATGGATCGCAAATTTGTCATATCGATTGCGTTGTTGTGTTGGCCGTTGACTGTCGCTATGTCGCATGCAGCCGAGACTGTTATCACCGAAGGCCAACGTATTGCTTCGAGTGGCGCCCATGGCGCTGCCGCCTGTATTTCCTGTCATGGCGCAAAAGGAGAAGGCAATGCTGCCGCTGGCTTTCCCTACCTTGCCGGACAGGGGTCGGCATATCTCCTGAAACAGCTGAACGACATTGCGGACGGCGTTCGACCCAGCCCTGTCATGCAGGCGATCGCCAAAGCACTTACGCCCGACGAACGGCAGGCGGTCAGCGTCTATTTTTCAGCGTTGCCGCACCCATTTGACGCTGCTGCGTTGGCAGCGGATTCCGACAGGCCTGTGACCGAACGAGGCGAGTGGCTGGCTTCGCGAGGTGCGTGGGACAAAAACATACCCGCGTGCAACCAGTGCCACGGACCAGCAGGTACTGGCGTGGGCACCACGTTCCCCGCACTGGCCGGTCAAAGCAAGAACTATCTAATAGCCCAACTGCGGGCATGGCAAACCGGTAAACGATCCCCATTGCCGTTGGGACTCATGCCGGCGGTAGCCTACCAATTGTCCGCTGAGGACATCGAAGCTGTATCGAGCTACTACGCCGGCTTGCCAGTTTCGGCCCGCGCGGCCGTGAGCGGGAGCCAGAAATGACAGTGCTAACCAAGGGCGCGCGGGTGTGCGCCAGTTCGTTTTCATCAGTGCTAGGTATCTGCTGCCTGGCAATGATGGGCTTGACTTACAGCACCGCCACGCTAAGTGCAGAGCCAGCGAAAAAGGCGCCTGCCTTTCAGCCCCCGGCAGTGGCAGACATCCCGAACAACGAATTCGGAAAGATAGTGCGCGAAGGCGAGAAAATCTTTACCAACACGTCGAAGTACGCGAGCGCCTTTGTGGGCAATCAGCTCAATTGCGCGAGCTGTCACTTGGATGCAGGCCGTAAGCCTAACTCGGCTCCGATGTGGGCTGCTTATGTCGTTTACCCCGCCTACCGAAGCAAGAACGGCCACGTCAATACGTTGGCGGAACGGTTGGATGGATGCTTTCGATTCAGCATGAACGGGAAGGCGCCCGATGCCGGCGATCCCGTCATGACCGCCTTGCAGACCTATATGTTCTGGTTGGCTTCGAATGCTCCAACTGGCGTCAAGCTGGAAGGTCAAGGCTATCCAAAACTCCCGGCCCCGGCACAGAAAGCCGACTACGTTCGAGGCCAGGCGGTGTATGCCAACAATTGCGCGTTGTGTCACGGCGCAGAGGGCCAGGGTCAAAAATCGGCGAGTGGCCATTGGGCATTCCCTCCTTTATGGGGCCCCGAGTCATTCAATTGGGGGGCTGGCATGCATCAACTGGGCAATGCAGCAGGATTCATCAAAGCGAACATGCCCCTTGGCCAGGGTGGGATGCTATCCAATCAGCAGGCGTGGGACGTTGCGTATTACATGAACGCACACGAAAGACCCCAGGATCCTCGATTCAAAGAGTCCGTTGCCGCGACGCGCAAGGCGTTTCACGACGACGACGATTCCTTATATGGCCTGACGATCAACGGAACCTTGCTGGGCAGCAAGTCCGTTCCGTCGGGCGGCAAAATCCGATAGTCATTTCAGGAGCACCTATGTCGCTTATCAAGTTGTCCGTTGCATCATGTCTGGCGGTCGTAGCATTGACTGCCTGCAACAAGGAAACGCAATCGAATGTCGCCGCACCTGGTGCCGAAAAATCGACCAGCACCAAAATCTTGGAGGCTGGCGCCGTGGCATTACAGGACAAACCGCCCGTCGACGCGCTGAACGCTTACCTCGACGGATTTCACTTTTACAACGGCAATCAGAAAGTACAGATGGAGGCGCATCACTATTGCGCCATCCTTAACGACGATGTGATCCAGTGCGTGATCTATGACGGAAACGTCAAAGACGCGAAGATCATGGGCGTGGAATACATCGTCAGTGCAAACGTATTCAAGGGGTTACCTGCCGAAGAAAAAGCCCTTTGGCATAGTCATGTCCACGAGGTCAAGTCGGGCCAGCTTCTTGCGCCAGGGATACCGGAAGTGGCCGAGAAAGAACTCATGAAAAAGCTGGTCGGGACATATGGCAAAACATGGCACACCTGGCACACCGACATTGATAAGACTTTGCCGCTTGGAGTCCCGCAATTGATGATGGGGTTCACTGCCGACGGTCAAGGCGACCCAGCCATGGTCGATGCACGCGACAAGCGATTCGGCATCGATAGCGCCAAGAAAAAAGCTGATCGCGCGGACATCCCTTCGCCTGCCATCGATCCAGAGGCAGACGGATGGCAGCACGGCAAGACGTTCCAGATCAGCGATCCAACGGGAAGCCAGCATTCGCATGAAGCGGCAACAACCGAGAAGCAAGTGGCTCCCGGTACGAATGCCTCCTCAAACAAGCCTTAGCAGGCTGGGGATGCAACGGCGCCTCAAGGCTTCTTCCATCCCCACTTCGCAAAGATTGCCTGCCCTGCCGGCGATTTCAGATAGTCCACAAATGCTTTTGCCTCAGGCTCTGCAGCACCGCGACCGGTAATGACGACGCCGGCGTCGCGGTAGATGCGGAAGGGCTCGTCCATCTCCACCAGTTGCGCCAGATCGGGATTAGAAACCTGCCAGATGTTCCAGATCAACCAGGCGTCGATGTCAGGTTGCTGGATCCAGCGCTGCCGGGCCTCGGCGCTGTTGGCAGCCTCGGGTAGCAAAAGATTCTTGCGGAAAGCTCGGACTACGGCGATGTCGCCCGTGCGACCCGCAACGTCTTCCCACAGTCCGGTCTGTCCCGCGCCAGCAACGGCCATCACTTTGACGCCAGGCGTCAGGAGGTCACGAAATCCGCTGATACGCTTCGGATTGCCGGGACGCACGAGGATGGCAGCGGGTCGCAGGTACAGCGGCTCGGCATCCTTGAGATCAAACGCGCCTGGCAGTGCCTTGGCGAAGTCGCTCATCATGTTTTCCGCGCCGCTGAAAATCACGTCCGCATCTTGTTTGGCCTGCATCACCCATTGGCCGGTGGGACCCGCTGTGACATTTACCTCAATGTTGTGGAGCGCGCCGAAGCGCTTTGCTGCCTCCTTCATGGCAGGAGCAGGGCCGCCTGGACCATAAACATTAAGTGGGGATGCAGCCCAGGCCGGGCCGGCAGCCACCAACATGGCGCACAAACAGGCCAACAGAGGACGTAAGTTCATAAGATTCCTTGGTTGTTTGAAGACATAGACGAATGGCGCAGTCGATTTATTCCAAGGCGATGCTTCAACTCCGAGGCGTCACCGAAGTTTTTCGTTCATGTTGCCGTCAGTGTCGTGTCACTTCGACGTCATGGCGCGCCTCTATTTTCCGCGCACCTTCCTTACGATATCGGCCCCAACCTAACCTGTTCGCTGCACCGTGACCGACTCCACACCGTCCCAGCCGCAAGCAGTCATGCGCTGCGCGCCCTGACCCCATCCGCTTCTTGCCATGACATCACGCCGCCAATTCATCAAAGCCGCCAGCACGGCAGGCTTCGCCTCTGCCGCGCTCGCGGCCTTTCCGCCCAGCATCCGCAAAGCCCTCGCGATAGAGGCCAACAACGTCACCGGAACCATCAAGGACGTCGAGCACGTTGTGGTCCTGATGCAGGAAAATCGGTCCTTCGATCACTACTTCGGCACGCTCAATGGCGTGCGCGGATTCGGCGATCGCTTCACCATTCCGCTGCCCGGTGGCCGCTATGTCTGGCAACAGCAACGCGCCAACGGCACGGTGCTGACGCCCTATCACCTGGACGGCACATTGTTAGCAAGGCCCCAAGATGGGCACGCCGTATTTACCGTACATACTTGAGCAGTATGTACGGTACTTTTCGATTGGCGCTTAAATAGTTTACGGCTTTGTGGTGGCATCCGGAGGCGGGCCTGCCGGGTGAACGTGTCAAACTCGCCGGCTGAAGGGTGGTATCAAGCCACGGAAGGGACAAGAATGCAAAAGCCCGCTACGCCGCGGAAGACGGTTCTCGAAACGATCCTGGAATGGTCGCAAGATCGCCCGCCCTGGCAGCGTGGCGCCCTGCGGCGGATCATCGCGCAGGGCGGCCTGACCCAAGAGGATGTCGCCCAGCTGGGCGAGCTGTGCAAGGTCGGCCACGGTGCGCCTGCAGGTGAACTTGTCGCTGTGCCACTGACGAAGGCGCATCTCCCCGCCACGCCCGGTGAAGGTGCCGCGCTCACGTTGATATCCGTCGCCGACGATCGCGGCGCCAACAACCTCGCGCCCGGTCAGACGCTCGATTTTGAGCCGAAGGGCATCACGATCATCTACGGTGACAACGGTGCAGGCAAGTCTGGCTATGCGTAAATCCTGAAGCGTGCCTCCCGTGCGCAGCACGCTGGGAGATCAAGGCCAATGTCTATGACAACCAAGCGCCCCGGGTCGCGAACGCCGGCATGACCTACGGTGTTGGCGGCATCGTGCAGCCGGTAGAACGCTGGCAGGACAGCCCCCACCCGCACCCCATTCTTTCTGCAGCCAGCGTCTTCGATAGCGACTGCACGGCCGTGCATATCCGCGAGAAAAATGAAGTCACATTCTGGCCATTTGGCCTTGATGTACCGGACGAACTCGCCGCCGCGTGTCAGGCAGTCAAGGACGCTCTGGCGGCTGAGCAGAAGCAGCTAGAGAAAGCGTGCAGTCTAATCTTCGCGACGCCAACCTAGAAAGCTGTCACGGCAGTGGGCAAGGCTCTCGCCGCGCTGAAGACCACTACCGACACAAAGAAGGTTGAGGCCCTGGCGACCTTGATGGGCGAAGAAGCCGCCGGGATTGAGCGCCTGCGCGAGAACCTGTCGAAAAATCCGACTAAGGCGGCGGCCGAGCAGACCGTCAAGGCCGACAACGTCAAGCGGCTCATAGAGGCGGTGAACAGTCTCCCGACCAAGACCGCCGACCAGACACTGCTGACAGTCGCCATCGCTGCAAATGAAGCACTGTTAAAGCGCGAGGCAGCGCGCCTACCTGCCGAGAAAGCCTTGCCTGTGAGCCGCTGGCCGGCGTCGGCGGCGCCGTTTGGCGAACACTGTGGGATAGCGCCCGCCGCTACTCGACGGAGATCGCGTATCCCAGGCAGCCGTTTCCGCCATCGGCTGCGGACGCCCATTGCATGCTCGGCCAGCAGACGCTGGCAGATGAGGCAAGGGCGCGCATGAGCCGCTTCGAAGAATTCATCAGGGAGGACACAGAACGGCTGGCGGGCGATGCCAAGCGGGCCGCGCTGACCACTCGTCAGGCCGTGGCCGCCGGGCTAATCGGCACGCGTGCCGTCAGGGCCAGCGCGCAATTGGTTATCGAGTGCTATAGGTGGTCACCACGCTGGTTTAAAGTCATTGCTAATGCGCTGGAATGACACTCTACACCACAAACACTTACGCTCAGGACAGAGGGGGGATCAAGATATTTATCGATTTAAGATCGGTGTAACCCATGATTTCTTCCAGCCCTTCTTCTCGGCCAACACCACTGTTTTTAAATCCGCCGTAGGGGACTCCGGTATAGTGTGGCCCCACGCAATTGATCCACACATAGCCGACCCTTAGCCTACGTGCAAAGCCGATCGCTGCTCCTACGTCCCGACCAATGACGGAGGCAGTAAGGCCGAGGGTTGCGAGATTGTCTTTCTCCAGTATCTCTGTAGGTTTGGACCATCGCATCACGCTCAATACAGGGCCAAATATTTCTTCTGTGCTCAGCGCATGCTCGGCTGTCACGTCTGCAAAAAGCGTCGGCTCAATCCAATACCCGGCGGCGAAAGCGCTTCCCTTGGGCCGCTCCCCTCCGACCAATAGCGTTGCACCTTGCGCAACACCCTTCTCAACTGCCGCATTTACCTTTTCGTAATGCGCTGCACTGATGAGCGGCCCCATGCCAGAATCTGCATCGAACGGGTCACCTACCTTGATGCGTCGGATTTTTTTCTCAACCAGCGCCATCACGGCATCGTATACAGCGTCGTGCAGCATGAGGCAGCTTGTTGAACCACAAGATTGACCCTGCCACTCGAAGTTCATGCCCGCGATTGCTAGGTCAGCCGCTCTCTCGACATCTGCGTCGGCCATCACGACCATCATGTTCTTGCCGCCAAGTTCATGTGTGATGTGTTTGATGCTTACCTCAGCAGCAGCCCGCTGAATTGCCAGGGCCGTGTTTACCGAGCCTATAAACCCGATACGTTTCACCCGGGGATCCCGAACGAGGGCGTCTCCGGTACGCAAACCGCTTCCGCTCAGGATGTTGACTACGCCAGCAGGTAAGGTCTGCTGACAAATCTCAGCCAGTATTCCGCCCGACAGGGGCGCTTGATCTGGGCTCTTCATTACGACCGAGTTACCAGCGATCAGGGGAGCACCTAATCGCGACGCCTGGAAATAGAAGGGATGGTTGAAAGCGACGATTCGGCCCACCGTCCCGAATGGCTCTCGTTCGGAAAGGTGGAGGTGCGTGGGGGTCGCCGGGTACGTGGTTCCGGTAATGGCATGTCCGAGCCCGGCGTAAAACTCGATTCTCGCCGCTGCACGTTCGACATCGTCCAACATAGCTGTAAAAAGGTTGCCTGTGTCCCGCGTTTCTGTCTTAGCGATTTCGTGTTTGCGCGAGCGAATACCTGCAGCCAACGCTCTCATGTAGCTGCTACGCTTGTCGACACCGATGCTCGCCCATTCGGGCCATGCCGCCTCTCCCGCGCCAACCGCAGCCGCAACGTCCTGAGCGCCAGCGTTGGCGGCGAAGCCAATAACGCGTTCATTGGCTGGGTTGACCGTGGTCATTTCGCTGCCGTCGGATGCGTCAACCAACTCGCCGCCGATTAGAAGTCTTGCTTTGACTAAGTTCATGAGTATCCCAGATGCGTTTCCGACAAAACTCGCCTAGCTGACCGGATCAAAGTCATACAGCCTCTGCGGGTTGTCTGACAGAATCTTACGGATGACGACTTCATCGTCAGTCCAACGCGATACCAGGTTGAGTAAGTCGACGTCCAAGGGCATGGCGGCGTGGTTGACATGCGGCCAGTCGGATGCCCAAACCAGCCTGTCTGGGTTAGCGGCAATCAAAGCGCGTGCGAATGGGTCAATATCCAAATAGGGCGCCCCCGTCTCGGTCATACGATCGGCACCCGAAATCTTGGTCCAATAGCGGTTGCCCTCTGCAACCAAATCGCACAGCAGTCTGAAACCACGCTCTTCTACGCCTGCGCTGGGCACAAAACGTCCCATGTGGTCGACGACGATATCGATGGGCACTTTAGAAAAATGAGAGTGCAAATCTGGGAGATCTGCAACGTTGATCCAGACCTGAGCATGCCAGCCACGCTCTGCAATGCGCGGAGCGAGAACATCGAACGCCTGCATGCCGCTGCCACCGAGATACGCAAGCTTTCCATCCTTCTTGTACAGGTTGATGCGGATGCCCCGCACCCCCGCTGCGTGCAGCCGATCCAATTCCGCGTCAGTCGTTGTGTCCGGATCCAGCACTGCAATACCGCGTAGCCGGTCTCTGTGCCCCTGCAACGCGTCGTACAAAATGCGGCTGTCTCGGTTGTAGGCCGTTCCGTTGACGACGACAGCTCGATCGAGACTCATGCTGTCCATTAGGGCGAGCAACATTTCTACTGGAGCCTCTGGCGGTGAGTAGCTACGCGAATCGCCCAGCGGATATTTCTGGTACGGCCCGAATATGTGAACGTGGCAGTCGCACGCACCTTTAGGAACTTGGAACTCTGGCTTCTGCCCGAACGGCAGAGGTCCCGCAACAGGATTGATCATTCTATGATCCAACAAATTGGGTTAGGTTATTTGGAAGACGCAGCCTGCTGAAGAATAGACTTCCAGCGTGCAATCGTGTCAGAGATCATGTCCGTGACAGCTTGAGGTGAACCACCAATGGGTTGGGCGCCGAGCGCGTAAAACTTTTCGATTGTCGACGGTAGCGAGAGGAATCTGTTGATTTCACTGTTTAGACGGACAATGATCGCAGGTGCCACTTCTTTCGGGCCTACTAATGCAAAATGAACGCTTGCGGATAAGCCCGGATATCCTTGCTCGGTAGCAGTCTTCAGGTTCGGCAAGCCAGGAAATCGCTCACGTGAAGTGATCGCAACGGCATTCAGTCGCCCGTCTTTGATCATTCCTACTGTGGCCGCATTGACTACGTCCACTGCCAAACCAATTTCCTTGGCGATGGCTGCGTTCATTGCTGGAGCACCGCCCTGATATGGGACTAGAAGGAGCTTTGTTTGAGTCGTTGACTCGAGCAGTCGTGCGGTCAAGTCACCCATGGAACCAGGCCCGGGAGTGCCGATGTCCAACCCAGGGGCCTTGTTCGCACTGGCGACATACGACTGCAAATCCTCTACTCCTGTGTGCTTCCCTGAAACTATCAACATAGGAAACTGCCCAACAAGGCTGACAGGCGAGATGTCAGTGGAGGGGTCGTAGCCGAGGTCGTCGTAGAGAAATCGATTATTAGCAAGGGGGCCAGACGACGACAGAACGAATGTATACCCGTCTGATTTGGCCTTAACCCCTGCACGCGTGCCAATATTCCCAGCGGCGCCGGCCCGGTTCAGCACTACGAAGGTCTTTCCCAACGCATCTTCCAGGTGCTTCGCCATCATTCTGGCAATTGCATCCTGACTGCCCCCGGCTGGGAAGGGCACGATGATTGTTACGGTATGGGTGGGCCAGTTAGTTTCTTCAGCTTGAACTGCAGGCATGGCTAACAACAACGCTAGCCAAACGCCGAAAAAAATCGGAAAAGAGGATATTGTTCGTTTCGCATGGCAGGCACCCCGATTTGAGTTACGTCAACTGAATGGTTGTCTCCTGAACAATGCCTGCAGCCTCTCTAAAGTGGGCTATCAGGATTTATTAGTGTTCGCCACATATGACTTGTTGGGCTCGAATCCCTCCCAAGCCCAGTCTCGGGCTGTCTGAAATGCCGTCCAATGATGTCGTCAAACTCGTGCACTGAAATTATGGCGTCTGGATCGAACGCATAGAAGTCATTGAGCGTGACCTGGCGAGCGTCTTGGTACCAAGGATGGTTAACCGCGAAGTAGTAGTCTCGTAAGATATGGGCCGGCGGGACATAGTCAACGCCGAATAGCCGGTAGTAGCGCTTGGGATACTCGTAATTTGATTCTGGATCGGCAAAAAAACGCAGCGCTTGGTGATAGCGCACGGCAAAATAAACTCTTTCCGACACGTACGGCTCAATCAGCTGCGCGCTCCAATAACCATGATCGGCTTTCATCAGATAATTGCCGACGTCATGCAGCAGACACGCAAGAATCACTTCTTCAGAAGCACCCTTTCTTCGAGCTAGCGCAGCACTCTGCAGTAGATGCCCAGCGGGGGCGAACCGAAAATTGAAGAAGTCTTGCAGTGTCGGTGCGGGTGGCATCGGTGATAGCTTGCTCACCTTAATTCCACTCATATCTTCGTCATTGCCAATGCGAGCCGGGATTGCTCGAAAAATTTTGCCAACTCCCCGGCGAAAGTCTCTTGTCTCGATATCTCCGTTGATATCGTCCGCCGTTGGCGAGCCTGGGTAGGCTATTTTCGCTGCTAGCACCTCGTCCAGTTTCTTAGAAAGAAAACCTTCTATTGCATCTGCCCGACCTTCGTGGTCCATCTGATCGGCGACGTCTTGCCCGCCAATATATCGGATCAGAGATTCTCGATCGATTTCCATTTACTCACCTAGGACTTTGAAATAGTGAAGTGCCGTCATTCTGCGTGCGTTGACGTTGATGGTAAATATGGCGATCGGCGATGCATTTAACCTCCTCGGAGCACAGCAATAACTAATCGAAGTGGAGGATCATGTCTTTGCAGAGGCGGGAGTGCTTGCTGTATCTTACGGCCTATCAGGGTTCGAATCGTAGCAATTATTCGAGTTGTCGATTGCCGATTCGGCATTCGACCCCATTCCAAGGATGCCGATATGTCCTACCGTATTCTTCAAGAGACGGCGGTGCGTTACTTTCTCGAGGTCGCGCGTACTGGCTCGATCAAAGAAGCAGCACTTAGACTGAATGTCGTCCCCTCCGCGGTAAGCCGGCAGATCGCGAGACTGGAGGCAGAGCTCGGCACGCTTCTCTTTGACCGACATGCCCGGGGCCTTATTCCGAATGCGGCTGGTGAATTGCTTGCGTCGCACGCAAAAAGGGTGCAGCAGGAAATTGAGCGCGTCACGACAGATATTCATGCGTTACGCGGGGTCAAAGTCGGGCGCGTGCGGGTAGCAAGCGTAGATGGGCTTGTTCACGACTTTATGCCCGAGTTGATAGCGCAGTTTCGGCGTAGTTTTGCCGGAATTCGCGTCGACCTAGAAGTCTGTCTCCACGGCGAGGTCGCTCGCAAGATCAGAGACGGAGATGCTGATGTTGGCATCACATTGAGTGTGATGCCAGAACCTGAGATCATCGTCGAGCTTCGGCACCCGGGACCAGTTCTCGCCATAGTTTCTCCTCAGCATCCTCTGGCGCAATTTCGGCAGGTGGCCCTTTCACAGGTAGTTGCTTATCCCTTGGCTTTACCGCCAGCTGAAAGCTCCGTGCGCCAACTGATAGATGCAAGCTGTAGTCGGCAAGGCTTGAACTATGAGGCAGTTTTTTGCAGCAATAATATGGATTCACTTGCTGGACTTGCCGGTGCAGGGGACGGCGTTATTGCGTTCTACGGAGAGCTGTCTATTCGTCGACGTCTTGCGGAACGGACATTAGTTGGCATTCCATTCATCGATCGAGAGTTCAATGAACGATATTTAGAAATCCAGACTTCCGCGCGTGGGGGACTGTCACCCGCAGGTCGGACTTTTGTTGAATGCCTTAAGCTGGCGATGCTAGGGGTTTGAGTGCAAGCAAGCTTCGATTTGATTCTTGGGCCCCACAACGCGGGCTGTACATCTCCGGCTGGCGGCGAAATCGGCGGTGGGTTGACCCTATACAGACAACGACTTGCGCTACAAACAAAATTTTTTTCTTACTGAGAGCGCAGGTCAATTATCTGCGCTCTGGAGCGCGACGCGGTCGTTAGCTATAGGACAGCAAATAAGGCGACTTGAGTCAGCGCGCCGACGTGCACTGTTAGACCCTATTTGTCTAGCCACGTCGGGCGAACACCATGCATACCGGACTGCCGCAGGCCGCTGATAGCCCGGTATCTGCGAATCCGCCTGACCCACCATCAACTGCGAAAATTGCGATGAGATGACTGTCTTCGTTTTACACAAGCGAGTTCGCGGAGCTGAATGCGGTTTACAGCTCTTTTTTTTGTAGCGCTCTACCCTGCTCGTGCTTGCAATCAGGTTTCGGCCCTTCCGAAAGGCGCACAAGTGGAAGTCGAGGCAGTTATCGCCTTGGCGTGACTGGGCAGGTCATCGTTTTGCGTTTACCCCTTAATGGCCGATGTAGCTTTCGTTCACGATATTAGCGCGGGGTGACATAACCGCCGTATAGCCAAGTCACGGTTCCGTTCCACAGCTACGGTTGGCCAAACGGCATGTGCCTTGAGGTTAACGCCCGCGTATGTTGCATACGGCGCGAAGCAGATGTGGCGCGCCCCGCGTTTAAATACTGATATAGATTGCGGGCCGCCGGTCAGCCACCGCCGATAAATGACTGCCGCTAGGAAGTCTGGACGGCCTAGGCTAGCGCCATGTGATTCTGAACATCAAGATCTGCCACACACAGCGTAGTCACTCGTAGACAGTCGCATTAAGAAGGCGCATTTTCATGAACTATCAACTCGTTGGGAGGTTACGCAGCGAGCTCGATCAACTATCGGTAAATTTTTTCTGACGTCCACGCAGAGTCGATTGCCTCAGCGATGAGCTCTGCCGTAGCTGCTGAGAGCGTCCAGCCCAAATGCCCGTGGCCCGTGTTGTAGAACACGCGTTGTCGAATGCCTTTTCCCACTTTCGGGAGCATGCTTGGAAGCATGGGACGCAGGCCGGCCCAGGGAATGACGCTGCGAGTGCTTACATTGGGAAAGCATTGATTGACCCAATCCACCAACGGCTTGATTCGGTCCATCCGAATATTGCGGTTGACACCATTGAACTCTGCAGTCCCGGCGACCCGGAACCTGTCCAAGCCCAACCGGCTGGTCACCAACTTGGTCTCGTCATCAAGCAGGCTCACGTGAGGAGCAGACTTCTGGCTCAATTCGTCGGTCAAATTCACGGTGATTGAATAGCCTTTTACCGGATAAACATTGATGCGGTCTCCCAGCGTCTTCGCGATGTTTCGGCTGCCGACGCCAGCGCAAACGACCATGGCGTCAGCCTGCAGCTGCTCTTCCTTGCCGTCAGAAGTAAAGGCGATTTTCACGCCTTGCTCGGAAGCGTCTGCCCGCACAACTTCAGCACCATAGATGAACTTCACACCACGCTTTTTAGCTGCGGCGGCCAGACCGTGCGTAAATTTGTGAATGTCGCCAGTGGAATCGCTTTCGGTGAAAAACCCGCCGTGGTATTTGCCTGCCAATGTCGGCTCGATTTCCCGTATCTCAGAAGGGCTCAATTGCCGACGCGCCAGCCCGCCTTCGGCCAGTAGCTTGGAAACACGCACGGCATGATCAAAGCTCTCTTTTTTACGATAGATATGCAAAATGCCTTCTTTTTTATGGTCGAAGTCGATCTGTTCGGCTTCTGCCCAAGAAAAAAGATGTTTGCGAGCTTCAATGGCTAGCCTTGCCGTGGCGACAGTATTGCTCTCGTAACGGGGAATGTTTGCCATGAATTCCATGAACCAACAGAGCTTGTGCCAGCTCGGCATGGGATTGATCAGCAGCGGCGCATCCGCAGTGAACATCCATCTGATGCCTTTCAATACGGTCGAGCTATGGTTCCAAACTTCGGCATTGGAAGCTGAGAGTTGGCCACCATTGGCGAAGGACGTATCCATTGCCGCATATCGATGACGCTCTAGCACAGTGACGTCGAAACCGCGCAAGGCCAAGGCATATGCGGTAGTCACGCCAGTAATCCCAGCACCAAGAACTGCGATTCTTTTCATTGAAGGCTTCATTGCATCACGTTTGGATTGGTTAGGTTTATCAGTTAACGGTGGCGCCAGACTCGCGGACGATCCGCTGCCACTTGACCCGGTCCTTGTTAAGGAATGTGCCGAAGGCTGCCGCATTGCCGGGTTGCGCAAAAATCCATCGCTCCAACAGTGCCTTCTGCAGGTCAGGGGTTTGCAGCGCTCGCTCGAAATTGCGGCTAAGCGTCAGGACACGTCTGCTGGCGTGCGGACGGGCACGACAACACCGTAGAACAGGTAGTAGTCGAAATCGGGATAACCTGACTCGATGAGCGTCGGTATATTTGGCAAAGCACCAACCCGTGTTGCCGATGTCGCGGCCAAGGCCCAGAGTTTGCTTGTCTGAACCAAAGGCAGCGCTGCTGTCAACGACGCAAAGTAGATGTCGACCTGCTTTTCCAGCAGGTCTGTCATAGCCGGACCAGCGCCTTTGTAGGGAACGTGAAGGAACCTAGCGCCACTTTGCTTTTGGAAGCCCTCGCTGACGAGATGGCCAACGGTACCGTTGCCGAAGGAGGCGTAAGTCAGGGGAGTTTTCTTGGCTGTTTCGACGACGTCTTTCAAAGTCCGGTACGGCCTGCCTGCCTCCGTGACCAGCACGAGAGGACCCGTCCCAATGAGGGCCACCGGTGCCAGTTGTTTCTCCTGATCCACCGGCATCGACTTGTACAGGTACTGGTTGACGGTCAGATTGCTCGTTTCGCCCATCACTAAGGTATAGCCATCAGCCGGCGCTGCTGCTCCCGCGGCCAACCCGATGTTGCCGCCTGCACCAGGGCGGGTGTCGACGAAAAATTCCCACTTGGTCAACTCAGTGACGTTGGCTGTGACAAGACGAGCCGTGGTATCGGTGCCGCTTGGCGGGCTGGGCGAAATCATCTTGATGGGCTTGTTGGGGAAAGCCTGCGCCTGCGCATTTCCGATCACCGACACGGTGATCGCCAAGACAATCGCGACCCGTTGTATTTCTGACCTCATAAATTCTCCAACGATGTCGCTAACGTATTGATTCCGCGTCAACGTTTGAGCTTGTTGATTTCGTTCATTTCGGAGGCAAAGGCCGGCTCGTAGGGCTCGCCTGCGGCGCCAAGCGACAGGTCGCTGAGATTGTTTTGTTGGAGATAGCTTGTAAAGACGCTCCCGCTGCGAGCGGCCAGCATGGCTTGCTGGAGTTCCTGGTAGGCCTTGGGATTCTTTTGTGCGAACGCCGCAGACACCACATAAACGCCGTAGCGCGCAAGGAAATGCGGCGAGGACATCCACACGCCATAGGTCGTCAGCAAGCTCTGCAGGGTGGGTGCCTCCGGCCAACGCGGACTTGTTTTGTCCGACCCGATGAAAAGCGCAGTGGTCTTGGACCGCATGTTCGAGCGCACGAAGTCATCACCGAGATTGGCCGTGACATCTCCGGCCAGCAGTGCATTGATGGCTTCCCCACCGCCCTTGTAGGGAATTACCAGCACGTCGATCTTCAACTGCTCCACTAACCATTGCGCCATGGTCTCCTGGGCCGACCCGCCGGTGACGGAGATGGCCAGTTTGCCGGGACTTGCCTTCGCCTGGCTGACGAATTTGGCAAAGGAATCAATGCCGCTGTCGTTCTTCACGAGGAAGACGCGCGGTTCATGAAGGTCCGCCATGATCGTGCGGAAGTCGCTCAGCTTGAAGCCAGCATTGCCGCGTGCCACCGCCAGGCTGAGATCGGGCTGGTTGATGGCTAGGACGGCCGAGCCGTCGGCCCCTTCCCGCAGAAGTGCCGAAGCGGCGATCTGCCCGCCCGCGCCGGGCACGTTGCGTACCACCACGCTACGGCCATTCAAGGCGGTCTGAAGCGGCATGGAGATCAGGCGCGCGAACGCATCCGTGCTGCCGCCTGGTGGATAGCCGATCATTATTTGCAAGGGCTTCTCGCCTTGCGCCATTGCGAGCCTTGGCAGGGCTGCCGCCAAGGAAGACGCCCCCAGGGCCGTGACGATACTGCGACGGACACTCGAAAACCGGTTCATGCTTTTCTCCTGATCGCCAAGACGAATTAACCTAGCAGGCGTTCATCGTGGGGGGTGGTATTGATCTGTTCGTAGCCGTCGGCGGTGACGACCACCACGTCTTCGAGGTGAGCGCCGCCAACGTGAGGCTGGTCCGGCAGCACCACGCGCGGCTCCAGGCACATGACCATGTTTTCCTCAACCACGAAATCCACTCGGCGGTCCACCAGCGGCTCGCCGTGCAGGCCGTAGCCAAGTTGGTGGCCGGTGTTGCCGGTGTAGACGTAGTCACCCCAGCCGTGATCGGCAATGACCTCTCGGGCGCGCGCATCCACGGCCTTGCCGGTGACACCCGGGCGAATCATCTTCTTGGCCTCCTGCAGGGCCTCGTATGTGGCACGGTAGATGGCCCGCTGGGTCTCGGTTGCAGTGCCGCTGCTGAGCACCGTGCGGCCGAGGTCACCGGTGTAGCCCTTAACCACTGCGCCGATGTCGAGGATCACCGTCTCGTTCTCGCCGATGATCTTCTCGGTTGCGATGCGTTCGAACATGGACGCGTTAGGACCCGAGGCCACTAGCGGGATAAAGGGCTCGAATTCGGAGCCAGCCATGCGCATGGCGGTGACGGCCGCGGCGGAGATCGAGTGCTCGCTCACACCCGGCCGAACAGCTTGGATGGCCGCCAGCGCGCCCAGGTCAGCCACTCGCACGGCATTGCGGATCAGTTCGATCTCGAGAGGATGCTTCACGGCGGTCAGCTGCAACCACATGGGCGTCACATCGCCGATTTCCAACGCAGGCAACGCTTGGCTGAGACCCCGGAACACCATGTGCGGCATGACGTCGGTCGCCACGCGGCCGCTGGCCACGCCGTAATCCGAAAGCATCTTCTCGATGGTCTCGTGCCACTTCGAGACATGCGGCAAGCGGCGAGCGTCCTCAATGTCCGACTTGAAGCGAATGCGCAAGTCATCGCTGCCAGAGATGTAGCCCACAACAGGGGGCTTGCCCTTGACCACCAGGGCGACGTACTCCGGCTCCAGGAAAGGGCGGAAGCCTTTCACATAGAAGTCGGTCACATAGCGCACCGCTTCAGCCTTGAAAAACAAGAAAGCGTCAAAGCCGGAGGCCTCCAGGGCTTTTTGCAGCTTGGCCTGCTTGATGGCGTGCAGTTCGTCACCGCAGTAGAAGCTGGGTGACTGCTTTTCGAAACTAATCTTTTTATCCATGGTGCCTTCTTTATGAGTGAAGCCGAAAAGAGTCCGGTGCTTAGATCGGACCGGCGTTGCGAGCGACGGCGGTGAATGCCTCGATGGCCGTCTGGATAGAATCGGCAGCGATGTGGCGGTGGGTTACGCAGCGCAGCAGCGCTGGTCCCCAAGGGCGCACCAGCACATGACGATTTCGCAGCGCGGCTTCCCATTGCTTCGCGTTCATGCCAGTGCCTGAGACATCGACCTGCACGATGTTGGTTTGAGGCTGTCGGATGCGCAGGCCTGCGACACCAGACAGGCCCTCGCCCAGCGCTTTGGCGTTTTCGTGGTCGTCGGCCAGCCGGCCTACCATCGACTGCAGACCTTCGAGTCCAGCGGCTGCCGCAATACCGACCTGCCGCTGCGAAGCGCCGATAAGCTTTCGCAACAGACGGGCACGCTGTATGGTTTCCTTTGGCCCGACCAGGACAGCGCCCATGGGCGCGCTCAGTCCTTTCGACAAACACACCGAAACGGTGTCGGCATGCTGGCAAAGCGTTGCAGCATCCACGCCAAGGGCCACTGCTGCGTTGAACATACGCGCGCCGTCCAGATGCACACTGACGCCGCCACGTTGAGAGATCTGGTGGACCTGCTGCATGTGCGCCAGCGAGGCTACCGACCCGCCTTCGTTGTTGTGCGAGGTCTCGGCGCAAACCAGAGCCGGTTTGAGGTTGCCCTTGGTCGATGCCAAGGTGGCTTCGAGCAGCGCTAGGTCCAATGCACCGTTCGGATCGGGAATTGGCTGGTAGAAGGCGCCGGTGAAGGTTGCCGCCCCACGCTCGGCCGTGTAGATGTGTGAGCTCGAGCCCGTCAGGATGACGTCCTGGCGCGGCACTTGAGCCAAGATGGAAAGCAGGTTGGCCATCGTCGCGCTGGGCGCATACAGGCCCGCTGCCTTGCCCAGCAGAGAAGCAGTAAAGCCTTCCAGCTCCTGTGCTGTTGGGTCGCCGTCGAGACCGTCGTCGCCAAGCGGTGCAGTCGCCATGCGCCGATACATCGCCTCGGTGGGAAGCGTGACAGTGTCACTGCGAAGGTCGATGGTCTGAAGGGATAAAGAGTCGGTCATACGGGTTCCCGGAATGCCGGTCTACGGCGGTCAGCGTCTCGATGACATGAATTCTGAACCTGTCTTCATTGAGCTGTTTTGATATATTCATGATTTCATTGTGAGCAGAACTCAATGAATTTGACTGCGTTGAACACCTTGCGGGCCATCCTGGTGCATGGCAGTTTCACGGCTGCCGGTGCTGCCGTCGGTTGCACGCCAAGTGCCGTCAGCCTGCAGATCAAGCAGCTCGAAGAGTTCTTCGGGCAGCCACTTTTCGACCGCAGTACGCGGGTGCCGCGTCCCACTGAGTTCGCCGTAGAGATCGCCAACGCTGCCACCGACTTCAGCAATCGCATTGATGCGTTGCGGGTCAATCGGACCCGTGTTGTCGAGGGACGATTCCGTCTTGGAGTGATTACGAGCATGCAAAGTGAGCTGCTGCCGCCTGCGCTTCGCTTGCTGCGTGAGCGGCATCCGGCCTTGGACATCAAGGTTCCGCCGTTGAACGACACGGACGAACTCCTGATGCAACTGCGGGCCGGGCGTATTGATGCTGCCCTCCTGGTGCGACCCGAGAACGGCGGCTCTTCTCGGATGTCCTGGCTCGAACTGAGGCGCCAGCCGTATGTCATGTTGGCGCCGGCTGGGGCCAAAGAAACAACGCCGCGCGCGCTGTTGGCAGCCCACGACTGGATCGCTTATGACACTAGTCTTTCGGGTGGACGGGTTGCCGCGCGGCACGTAAGAACGCTGATGCCAGAGCTGAATTCCACGTGGGAGTTCCGCTCCATGGACGCCATTGTTTCCATGGTGTCGCTGGGCCTCGGGGTGACGGTGGTCCCGCAGCCGCGCCAGCCGCTATTGGAGGCCTATGGCCTAAAAGTGATTCCTCTAGGTCGCCAAGCGCCTTTTCGTCGCATCGCCATGGTCTGGCGCCGTGCAGACGAAGACAATCGTGTCGTCTCAGAAGTTGTGGCAGCCTTCAAAGACGTCCAAGGTGCCGATGGCACCTGATAGAGGACAAGCTTCCAATCACCCTTATGGAGCATCTGCACCATGACGAGGCGCTGAGAAAATTTTGATGCGGAAGGCCTGAGCGGTACTTCAGTCGACATTGACGAGTTGCCACGCTCAAGGGCTTCTGGCATTGCGAAAGGATCGGTAGTTGAGACGTTCAGGGCGAACGGCACCAGGTTGAGCAGATTCTCGGCCCGACCGGTGGCCTGCCTCAGGCCCGGGCCGAACGTGCATTTCAAGCGAGGAAGAACTCGATGGCCGCGCCGCTGGAGACGGCAGGCCGGGCTGTGCGCCCGCTGCGGGCAGCCTGCTATTCGAACTGGAGCTTGAGCCAGATCACCAAGGAGCCGAGGCGTTTGAACGAGGGGTTGTCAGCCGGCCATTTCGTTGTGCAGTACGGTGCCCGAGAAGATTTCTTCACGACCCAAGCTACCAAAATCTTATGTTCGGCAGCGGTCCGAATGAAAGTTATGCAGTATGAGACGGCAACAGATTTGCTGGGAATGGCGCTATCCATGACTGATCAGTGCCTTGGCGTTCGGCTGCCGCGAACGCACCATAAGGAAAAGTCGAATTCCCCGAACGCTAGCGACGAACGGATCATCCGCGTCACGGAGTTGATACGTCGATAAATACATGGCACGCATGCCGATAGGACGTGCAGCTCCCCGCGTGGCTCGCGACATGTCGCACGGCATGGCGGATACGGGCCGCGTTCCATTATCGGAGGAGACTCAATGACTACACGATCAACGATGACGTGGCGGCCGAAATACGTGCCATTCCGCGGCGCCCTGGCGACCGTTCTGCTGACTGCGTTACTGGCGGCTTGCGGAGGAGACAGTGATGACAGCCCCCGCACTGACGATGTCGGCGCAGTTGGCGCTGGCACACAATCGAGAAGCTGGGTCGAAGGGCCTGGAACTCTTCTTACTTCTACCGAGCGGTTCGCCATCAAAACTGACTCGGTGACCATTCCAATGCGCGACGGCATTCGCGTTGATGCAAGGCTATTGCTGCCTCAAGGGGTGCAGGACGGTCCACGCCCATGCGTATTGATGGCGAACGGCTATGGAATCGATACCCCTGGGCTGGAATCACAGGTGCTCGAAATGGCCGCCCGCGGGTACGCTGGAGTGCATGCCAGCTTGCGTGGATCTGGTAAGTCCCAAGGCACCTTAGGCCTCTATGACAATTTTGGGCCAGACGGATACGACATTGTTCAGTGGATGGCTGGCCAACCGTGGTGCAACGGCAAGGTCGGAATGATCGGCGCTTCACTGCTTGGAATCGTTCAATGGCAGACGGCGCGGCAAGCACCTCCAGCGTTAAAAGCGATTATTCCCCACGTGGCTTGCGGCGATTGCTACGACGTTCTTTGGTATCCAGGCGGTATGTTGCCTGGCCCCGGCCGGCGTGCTCGTGCCGGCATTGAATTTGATCTCGCCTCCCAGCATCGGAACTACGACGCGTTCTGGCAAGAACGCACGACACTTGATGCTGATCACAAAAAGATTGGTCAAAGTGGACTCGGGGTGATGATCACGGGCGGATGGAACGACTACATATCGCCCGCAAGTATCAAGGCCTACGAAGATTTGCCTGCGACAGCCAAGAAAATGTTGGTTGTGGGTCCGAGTGCCCACGGCACGGCCATCGCTGACCTGGCTCCCTTTTCATATGGAGAACAGCAGGCATTGTGGCTTGACCGGTATTTGCGCGACTTGGATCGCGGCGACGCAGCGAGAGGTCGAGCACTACTCTACGTGCAAGGTCCAAACAAGTGGCGGTATGAGAAGGACTGGCCGCTCCCTGACGAGCAGCGGGTCAGGCTCTATCTGAATGCTGCCAAAAGCGGTTCGATAAACAGCGTTAACGACGGTCTCATCGTTGCGCAGGCGCCGGCAGCAGGAGATAGCTTTGCATCCGCAAAGGTCACATATTCTCCCTCTGCCGGTCCCTTCCTGCACACGCTGTTGAGTGCGACTAATGGTCGGTCCACAGAGGACATGCATGCTATCCAGCAGAAAGTTTTGACTTGGTCTTCGGCGCCGCTCACCGTCTCGACGGAGGTGACAGGTCACGGAAAGCTAAATTTCTGGGCACAATTGAAAGGTGCTGATCCTGACTTCGTGGTTGAGGTGTCTGATGTCGCGCCGGACGGCTCGGCCCGTCAAGTCACAGCGGGGTATCTGAACGCTGCTCGCGCCAAATCCCGGGCGGCACCAGCTGCCGTGCCGCAAGACACGCCAACACAGTACGAGGTCAACATTTGGCCGACGTCTTACGTCTTCAAGGCGGGACATCGACTGCGCATCTCGGTAGCCGGCGGCACAGAAGAAACTGCTGGCCTCGTGGGTCCGCAAGGACCAGGCAAGAACCCCACGGCTTCGGAAATCTCGCTGTTGCAAGGGTCCAAGTACCCGTCGTATGTCGAATTACCACTCATAGGAACTGGTTGGATAGACCGCTAACAACAGCTTAGGTTGGAACGACTCGGCCGTACATGCCTAGAAGCACTACGGCCGAATTATTTCCGCTGCTGCGATCTTGGACGGAAAAACGCCCCTGGAAAGATCGGGTGGCGTGAGGTGTTCCCTACTTGACGTTCGTGAGCCGGAGCATGATGTGCGGCACGTCTCGCTTGGGCGTGATATGCCAGCGGCACGTCGAAACGATTGGTCCCACATGGCCTCAGGCATGTCGGAATCTGATCCGGCACCCCCTTAAGGCCGGAGTCCACCATTACGACGGGTCGGACCATTCACTTCGGGGCCAAGGCCTTTTCATCCGTGTTCGGACCGAAGCACTGAGAGGATGTTTCTTGCGGCGCATACGGCCATGCCGCGCAGGCCGCCGTTGGTGGTACCGCCGACGTGTGGCGTCAGCACTGCATTGGGGGTGAAAGACCAGGGCGATTCGGCGTCGATCGGTTCGTCGAGAAAGCAATCGAGACCCAACAACAACTCTTTGGCATGCAAACGCTCGCGCATGGCGGCTTCGTCGAATATGCCCGCGCGGGCGGTGTTGATCACGATGGCGCCCTTGCGCAGCAGGCCAAGGCGCCGGGCGTCCAGCAGGCCGCGAGTAGATGCGTCTAGCGGGCAATGCAGGGATACGACGTCGCTCGCGGCCAGTAGTTCTTCCAACTCCAGCTTGGTGGTGCCGGCGGGCAGCTGACTTGCTTGCTTGAACGGGTCGCAGACGGCCACATTCATGCCGATGGCCTGCGCAAAACGGACTACGCGGCCGCCGATGGAGCCGCAACCAATGACGCCGAGCGTGGCACCGGACAGCTCTAAGCCCATGTAGGATTGCTTGTCCCAGTGGCCTTCATGCATGCGCTTGTCAAGCCAGCTGATTTTGCGAGCGCAGGACAGGATTAGCCCCAGGGCCAGCTCTGCGACGGCTTGACTGTTGGACCCCACGGCGGGGATGGCCTTGATGCCAAGGCGGCGCGCTGCCACCTGGTCGATTGCGTCCATGCCGACGCCATGCCGGCCGATGACCCTGAGCTTCTGCGATGCCGACTGCACCGGCTCGCTGATCTTTCCGTAACGCGAGAGGATGGCGACCGGCTGCTCGAGCCGAACCAGGCCAACAAGTTCGTCTTGCGTGAACCGCGCGCCGGTGTAGCAAAGGCGGAAATCCTTCAGCAGGTCCACTGCATCAGGGTGGATCTTTTCTTCGGTGATGACGATGGTTTCTTGGCTGACGGGATCAGGGCTGGTAGTCAAAGCGCCTCTCCCTCGGCCAGCACGCCTGCCGTGCGCAGCGCCTTGTCGAGCCATGTGGCTGCGGTGGCGCCAATGGCGATCGACTTGAGACGCCTAGCTTCGTCAGCAACCTTTGCGTGGGCCAGAGGAATCAATGCGGCCAGTTCGTCTCGCTCGACTATCACGACGCCATCGTCGTCCGCCAGAATAAAGTCACCGGAATGGACCGCGACACCGCCCATCGAAATGCGGTGACCAATGCGGCCTGCAACATTTTTCGTCGGGCCGTTCGGGCAGGTACCGACGCAAAATACAGGAAAGCCCAAGCCCTCGATCTCGGCGCTGTCGCGTATTGCACCATCGATCACGACGCCGGCAATGCCGAGCTTTGCTCGAGTTGGAAGATGCGTTCGGTACCCCCATGTTTGACCGCACGCTCAGGGCATCGAGGCTGACTAGAAGGGGCGAAGAGATGTTCGTTATCGCCAAGGACCTTCTAGAGAGGCGCGAGGCAGCGCTGGAGAAATTCGCTCAGGTTGAACAGCCCGAACAACATCTGCGCATTGGAGTCACCGAGTTGGTCGCCATGACTTGGTTGCCGCGTTTTGTCACAGCGGTGGAGACGCAGTTTTCGAGGACGTTGTTTGAACCCGACGTCGATGACAGTTTCAGTCTTCGGAACAAGTTGCTACACGATCAGCTTGATATTGCGATCCTCCCGGACCTGTTCGAAGACAGCCGAATTGCCAAAAAGACCGTGGGCAAGGTCCACAACGCATGGATGTCCAAACCTGGTTTGCTTGGCGGGAAAAGCCTTAACGTGCATGACATCGCGGCTCAACGCGTGTCGACGCAAGGTGGCCGATCGGTAACGGGTTTGCTTTACGAGGAATGGTTCTGCGCGGCGGGCATCAACTCAGCGAATCACATTGTGAGCAACAGCCTTGTCGCCATCATCGGCATGACGGTGTCAGGCCTTGGCGTGGCGCATCTTCCGAAAGAGTGTCTTCAACCTATGATCAACTTGGGCATGCTCGAGCCACTACAAGTTTCTACACCCGTGCCTGACGTGAGTTTTGCGGCCGCGCACAAGGCCGACCGACACAGCACCGTCATCGATATGCTGGTGGAAGCAGCTCAAGCCAGCTGCGATTTTGCGCAGGCTTTCCAGGCTAGCGAGTAATGTTTGGACCCATTAGCGCCATTGCGCAAGAAGCCAGTTGTTGCCCGGTTTAGTTGACCGTACATACTTGGGCAGTATGTACGGTACGTTTCGGTGGTGTGATTTGGGCTTGGCCGCGAGAAAAATCAACTTCAGCGGCTAGAATTTTGATAGTTTCCGGTGCTGCAGCGATGGTGCATTTACATGGGCGCTCCAGCAAGAGAAGTTATCGAAGTGAAAATTCCTAGCGGTTGATAAATTTGTCCCCAATTGCCTACTCTTCCGGCCAGGAAGGGCGGTACATAGTTCCAGCTGTTGTAGACCGAAGGCGCTGGATGCCCAGGACGAAATCAGGCCCGGTGGCGAACCTGTCGTTGTGCTCCTGAGTGCCGTTGACCATCATCACCTGCGGAATGCACCGTGCTGACAACGTTGGGTATGCGGCTCAACGAGGAGCCCGTGTGCTTGCGGTCAGCAGCGTGTCAATGGCCATCATCGTGCTGAAGGTTAGCGCGTCGACGTTTCCCTTCATCCCACCCTCTTTGCTCCAGCCTGCCAGTGCGGAATGCCCACTGAAATCATCTGACTCCGTTCATTCTGCCGACCAGCAATTGCATTTTCTACTGCTGACTGTTGAGTACACGAGCTGGGTCTACCGCGTACTATGGGCAGGGTTAGCGCCCGCGACATCCGGATGGCTGCAGCCGTATCTACCGATTTGGGCTGATCGGGAGAATGACTTTGGGCACGTGTGGCAATGTTTTTAACGTAAACTTACGAACCATGACTTGACGCGCGACCAGATTTTTTGGGCAGCTGAAGTCGTAGATGCGGCCCCCTCCGTCGGCCAAGAATTGCCTGTCTGCACCTCGTTCTGCTCGCGGTAATGCGCTGCTTTGGCCGTCTTGTCGCGAAGACGCTCCGCTTCGATCTGCGCATTTGTCCATGAGCCAGCCTCCAGCACGCGGCTTCGCTGGATCACATAGTGCGATCGGCACTTCTGATTCCAGTTACCCACGGACGGATGCAGCGAGACGGATTCACCATCGAACGTCATGCGCCAGTCGGTCGGCGTAAACGGCGTTACCACGCGGTCGCCACAGCCGCAGCAACACGAGTGGACTGCCGTCGCATACTCCATCGCGATGTAGAGCACGCCGGGGTCCAGCTCGCGCGGGACGTTGCGGACAAAGCGATGCTCCAGGGTCTGGTCGCGCATCATGGCTGGTCTCCATTGAGCAGCATGTTGCCATCGGTGGTGTAAGTGCTGTGGTGCTCGTTCTCCAGGTCTCGGTAGAACCCACGGAGCTTCTTCCACTTCACGACCGACAGGCACGCATTTAATGCGTTCAAGTCCGCCACCTGTATGTTGGAGGCGTAGACGTCCCGATCACCGCCACCCTCGAAGGAGATGCGGCCAGCATGGACATGGTCGCGCTTCCCCTGCGTGCTGGTTGTCACCCGCAGGATGCCGCCCAAGCTGCCATTGGAGAGTTCTAGGCCCATTCCAACGTCGATGAACGACACGCCCAGGGCCTCCAGCTTCGCGACCACGGCACGCTTCTCCTCGCCCGCATCCATGCTGATGAATGCGAAGGTGATGCCCTCGAGAAGGCCAAGCGTTGCCGCCTCCAACTTCACACAGTGCGCCACGATGCCCCGATGCATCCGCTCGTAGATGCCTTTAAGGTAGCGGACCTTCTTTGGTGCGTCCCGCAGTTCCTCCAGCGAAGGTGCCCCGGGCGCGCGGAATGCATTGTGCGACAGGAAGTCATCGTCGTCGAACAACCGGATTTCCTTCACTGGCGTCTTCGCGACCAGGTCAAGGATGTAGCCACCCGTACCGCCGGTCCCCAGGATGCCAATGACTTCGTTCTCCAGCTTAGCGGCCAAGGCTCCCAGGCCGACCCGTCCGGAGGCCGTATCGAGGTAGTTGAAGACGCTGATCTGTTCATCGTCATCGGTGCCACAGAACACCCGGGGGCTGATGCCAGGCTGCAGGACTGCGGCTGGACCCGCCAGAATGGTCGCGTAAGTCGACATCTTGGCGTAGTAGTCCAGATAGCCCTCGGGAGGCTTGTTGGAAAAGCTGTGCTGCGCCGTCAGGCCGTACCCCAGGTTGGTATTCGGCGACTGATGCGAAATCGCAGGCAATGGCGTGCCGTCGGCGTTGCACGGGAAGTCGCCGTCCCAGTGGATCACGTGTGTCTCAGGCCGTCGGGTCTGGTCACCGGCCAGGTCCAGGCCAGACACCAACGTACCGGTGCGCACGCGGCGCTGGTCGTCAACGTAGGGAACCTCCCGCATCACCAGGAGGTTGCCCTCGATGCGGACGAAGTAGCCTTCGGAGCGGAGACGGGCCAGGTCCGGATTAAGACTGAACAGTTCGCGTGACATTGAAGATGCTCCCATGCTTCTTGACTTCCACAGAGCCGCCCTCGCCGAGTTCACCGGCATGGGGGAGCGAGGCCGCATTGCGGTACGTCATCGAGAACTTGACGTTGGTCTCCACCGGCGCGTTCGGATGGGATAGCTTGACGACCTGCTCAAAGGTGACATTCTTGTACGGCACCGTTTCCTCGACGGCGTTGACCACGATGACGTAGCCCTTGTTCGGCCGCGGGGCAGTGATGAACCGCTCAATGCCGGGTTCGGCGAGGTTAATGCGGTCGTCGGGTTCGATCAGCCGGTCTTCACCGCCCCGAACCTCGAGAAAGACAGCCTCGTCGGACGACGGATCGGCCAAGTCGTACAGAACGCTGCCGGGCAACTCGTCGCGGCCCCAGGCCATCTGGCGGTCGTTCAGCTTGAACTTGAAGTCACGGTCGGACTTGAACGCGATGAAGCGCTCAGCACCCTTGCCGCGTAGGTCCACCATTTCATCCAGCCGGACGTCCTCGAAATCGCCCGAGTCCAAGAGCGCGAAGAGCAGGTAGTCAGCGCGACGGTCGAGGCCGGCGCTGTCGAGAATCTGCCTGCCGGTGGGAACCGGGTCCGACACGTCGATGTGACGGAAGTTCAGGCCTTCTAAGCCAAAGCGAATGCGGTAGGCGGCAGCCTCGTGCAGAGGACGGTCCTCACGGATCGCGTCGCCAACGTCATCAAAATTAGGGTGTTTCATAAGGTCCTTGTGGTTGCTGGGGCGAGGTTTTTTTCGCTTACAACCCTTTAATCGGACCCACCGGCCGTCGCCGGTAAACTTTCTTCAGAAGTTTTTCGAGAGAGTGCCTGGCGGCACGGCGCCGCACACGAAGAAGGCCGGGCAGTTAGGGCAGGTCATGTCTGACGCCTTGGCCCGGAAGTTTCCTCCGCGGATGTCACGCAGGATGTTGCCAAGTTTGACCTGCTGGTTGCTGAGCACCTTGGCTGAAAAAACCAAAGGCGTTGCCTCGGCATCGGCCAGAGAAACCAGCTCCACGACCGCATCTGGAAAGGCAGCACGGGCCGCTAGTACGAATGCGGCGGCGCCTACGTCTTTGCCTTCCTGGCTCGAAGCGTGTCCGGTCTTGACCCGGCGCAGCGTTCGAACGCCGTCGCGAATCAGGACTTCGTCAGGCCTGACCTCCACTTCGTGGTTGTCAAAAGTAATGCGCAGCGCGGTGGGCGCTTCAACCTCGGCACCAACCCGGGAATCCAAGTAGTAACCCAACATCGTGTTGGCAATGGCCCGATAGTCCTCGACGTACCCATGTTCGTGAAGCCCTTGGGTGACGAATGCCTCCGCGAGAAGCGCCTCGCATTGGCCGGTCGACGCAGCCTCTTGGGCGACGACCTTGCGATAGACCTCCCGGATTGCCTCGTGCATCAGCATGAAGGCGCTCATGCGTCGACGGCCGCCGACTTGCAGCAGATGCGTGTAGAGGAACCGTCGCTCACATGATTCATAGAGCGAGACTGCCTCGGAACTGAAGCGCGGTGTACCGAAGAATACCAGCGGTATTGGTGCGACATCCGGGGCCGGAGGCAGGACCGTCAATGGCGTGACCAGTCGCCGGCTAACGGCACCAATGCGGTCAAGAAACTTTGACAGCGGTCTAGAAGTGCCGTTGGACTTCGCCGTGGCGCCATAAAACATTAGATGGTCCCTCGCCCGAGACATCGCCACGTAGAAAAGGCACTCTTGCTCCTCGTTGTGCGCGGCCCGTGCGATTTCGTCCGGGTTGCCCTCTCCTCCGGTGACCATACCGGTCGGCGGTGGGCACTTGGAGGGTCGGATAGCGCCGGGGATGGAGTCCTGATTCACGCCCACCATGTGGACCACGGGAAACTCCAAGCCCTTGGCGCCATGAATCGTCATCAGGCGCACGGCATCAATGCCCTGAGCTGCCGCGGGCAGTTGCCTGAGGTCCCTGTCGTCCCGGAGGCGGAGCAGCCTGCGCACACGGTCGGCCAGTCGCTGGATCGGAAGCCCTTGCCCCTTAGGCTGGACTCGCGCGAAGTTCATGAACTGCCAGATGGCGATGCCCTGGGCCTGATCAAGGACGCTGGCGGACGAGGCGATGCGCGCGGGCAGCCTGGTTCGGTCGAGCAGGAGAGTCGCAAGCACTGTCCATGGTTGTGACGAGGCGTCGAAACCGTTCAGCGCTGCACTCAAATCAGCCAGCGCGGCCTGCCCGGCTGGAGTGACATCCGGCGCTCCTTCCCGCCAAGCGCCAGGCTGAGCTTCGGTACTTCGAAGGTGCTCAAACACCCGTATGACGTCCTCGAACGTCATTGCGAACTCTGGCCAGCAGGCAGTGCGAACAAGGCCCATGGCACGCTTGTCCACGAGGAGCAGGAGAACCGCAACAAGGTCCTTTATCTCGGTGCGCTCGAAGAGGCTGCCCAGGAACAGCACGGGCACGCCGGCGCGCTCAAGCTCCTGCCCGGTGTCGGACAGCCTGTCGTTGCCCCTGCACAGAACTGCCTGATCGCGGTACCGAAAGCCTGCTGCCCGGAATTGCTCGATGCTGTCGGCCAGCGCCGAGGTCAGGAGCGAGCCTTCGGAAACCGTGATGACTTCAGGTGGCGCGCAGTCGGCGGCACGGTCAGCCTCAAGCGCGGTGGGGCCATCAGCGGCGCTCATGGTCGCCGCGAAGGTAGAGAAGGCGCCTACGATTTTTGACGTCGAGCGGTAGTTGATGTCCAAGTCGTCTCGGATACCTTCCGGGAAATCCTCGCGCCCGAACCGAGCCATGTTAAACGACGAGGCCCCCCGAAACCTGTAGATAGACTGCTTGGCGTCCCCGACCACCCACAGGTTCTCCCCGGTGGGTTTGAGTGCCGTCAGGAGCCGCACGCTGCTTCGGTTCACGTCCTGGTACTCGTCAACCAGCACGTGGTCGTAGTCGCTCTGGAGCTGGGTCCTGACAGCTTCATCGCGCTCCAGCAGAAGAACCGGTTGCATGATCAAGTCCCCGAAATCGACGCATCCAGAGGCGGCCTTGATTTCCTCGTAGCGCGCGTAGACCCTCGCAACCTCTTCAACCCGTTCAACTGCTTCGGTAGTTGCAGGGTCGGTCGCAGCCGCACGCATCGTCTGAGCCAGGGCGAGGTAAGTCTGCGGGTTGGCGACCTCGTCTTTGGCTCGGGAGACCGCGGTCAGGATGTCGGCTACCGTCTGCGACGGGTCATATAGGTTTCGGTAGTGCTTTAGGCCGAGCCGCGGGAACTCATTTTCAAGCAACTCAACGGCCTCAGTACGGTCCATCAGCCGAGGGTTCGTGGACAGTCCGCACCTGTCGTTGAACCGCCTGAGGATGTCTAGTCCGAAGCTGTGGAATGTACCGATGCACAGCGCGGCTGCCTCCTGCGGGCGCTTTTGGGCGATCCGCTCGGCCATCTCACCCGCGGCTTTGTTCGAGAAGGTCAGTAGCAGGATTCGCCTGGGATCAACGCCTTCGTCGAGTAGGCTTTCGACGCGGGCAACCAGTGTGCGTGTCTTGCCCGTGCCTGGCCCGGCCTGGAGCAGAAACGCGGCACCGCGGTGGGTGGCGGCGGTTTCCTGCTTCTTGTTCAGGGGGATTTCGACTAGGTTTGCTGCGGCGGGGACCGGGAAAGCGGGAAGCAGCAGGGCGTCCAGCATCTGCTGCGCGACGACTTCAAACGGAGCCCCAAGGCGAGTTGCTATGGTGGAACATGTGTGGCCCTGCACCACGTGCAGGTCGATCACCACGTGTCTTGGGAGCAGTAACTCTCGCGCGAAGAGGTCCATCTGGACCTCCCGCCGTTGCCGCCGGCTGTAATCGACAACGCGGTCCATTCCGATGGGTGCGGCTTCCGAGGTCCGGGCCGGGTCGATATTGCTTGTGGGTTGGCGCTCCCCTTCGCCATCGCCAAGTTGTGCATGCCCGATTTCGTGCGCAACCAGAAATGCTTGGTCGAAAAGCGACCCTTTGGCCTCATGGATGATGAGGGGAATGTCTGGGTCAAAGGAGGCCCGTCCACCGTCCAGCAGCGAACTATCGGGAGCACAGGTCTCGACCTTGATGCCGAGGTTCTTGGCTATGCTGACCGCGAATTTATACGGTACCCACGGATTACCCCCGCGCAGCACGGCCTCATCGTGTAGCCGTCGAGCATGCTGCCGACCCAGCTCTATAGGGTCCATGGCTGCTCCTCACGGAGCAGATCGGCAATGTGCGGGTCGTCAAGGCCGGCGTCTCGCAGAACCTTTTCGAAGGAGACCTTCTCAGGGGATGTTGGTCTGACGGTGGACTTCCTTGCCCGAGCCATGGGGGCTATCGCAGGAAGCGCAAGATACGAGATTAGCGTCTCGGTCGATGTCTTCAGCGCCTCAGCCATCTTTGCGGCCATGCGCTGGGGCAAGGTCGCGACGACTATTCGACGTTCTTTGAACGCAAGGCCAACCTGCAAGGGAAGAGCCAGCATTTCGATGGCCTCGGTGAAAATCTTGGCAGGGCCAGCTTGCAGTGCCTCCAGCGTGACCACGGTTTCCCGGAGCCGAGACATGCCTGCCGCGACAAGTTCAAACTCCGTGGCACCAGGCGGACCATCGTCAGCGACCTCGCGCATGAGCTCCATGGAAAGGTCTACCAGGGCCAAGGAATGCCCGGGATACTGTGCGAGGTATCGCTGCAGAACACCAGTTCCTGGCTCAAAGTCCATGGCGAACGCCCTCAGCACATCGCCCTCAGTGATTTGTGCCTGCTTAGCCATTACCTCATCCCCTTGCGCTCAAGGCGCAGCTTCAGGGACGCAAAGGCCTTGTCACGATGCGTGCGGACGGTCTTCTCCGATTTCCCTACGACCTTACTGATGGACTCGACCGAGGGGTCATTGGACTCAATGGGAATATCTTGGCGCCACATCACAACGATCCTCCTTTGCAACTCAGGTAGGCTTTCAATCGCCTCATCTAGGAAAAGCCGGTAATTTTTTTTGTCGAGTTCATCCGAGTCGAATGGGGTGGAGTAACCGACTGCTGATTCAACCTGCACCGATACCTCGCCGTCCTCGGTTTCAAGCTCAGCAGTCCGGTTTTCGTGCTTCCAGTGGCGGTCGTTGGCGTCGCGACGATCTGCCGCGACCGCGCCATTGAAGTTGACTTCGTAGTAGTCGAGGCGGTCGTCGTACTGGTTTCGGTCGCTGAGTAGCAAGTCAACGAAGTTATCGCGGACGGCCTCGCGGATGTTCATCCTGGTCATCGAGACCGTTTTTCCGTCGGCGTTGGCGACTGAGGGAACTCGGCGGGCAACACGGAGTAGAAGCTTCTCGGTCAGTTTCTCGCGGTGGGCGCCGGGGGCCGCGTTGCGCACGACGTACAGCAACGTTTCGGAGGAGACGTACCCTGGGGCGCTAACCTGCCATAGGTCAGCACGACGCTCCAGTTCTGCGGCACTCATTCCAGCGATGGCTTGAATCTCAGTCTCTACCTTTTCTCGCCTGAAGTAAGGCGTGCCGTCGAGCTTGTGCTTACGAAGGGGGCGCCCTATGACCATGCCTCAGGCCTTACCCGTGACAGGGCGTGCTATCAGTAGGAAGAAGTTCATAGCTCTCGCAGCTTATGGTTCGCCGTTTCGCGTCTTATGCCTCGGTCTAAAGCATAAAGCATTTCATCGGTTCTAACCGTACATACTTGATCAGTATGTACGGTACTTTTCGCTAGCGCTACTTGCATCCGGCGGACGAAATTTAGCAGCTAAAGCGCTCTTCAAACTTGTTGAATCGGGAGTGATGCAAGGAAGGCCCACCTTATGCCGATATCCCCTATCAAGACAGTATTCGAACTTTGTGCGCGGGCACAGGGTTATCGGTATCTACCTACTAAGTTGGCGTTTATGTCCCAAAGCTTCCCTACGCGCCGAAAAATTTTAGCGGCTAAAATTTCGTCTGCGAACCATTTGTACTAGTTATTGCTTCGAGTCGAGCTGCTTCTGGGCCTTTGGTGACGCCGAGTGCGTGTAGCCGCTGCTAATTGACGGCGCGCAATAGGCACTGCGCGTTCCATAACCACAACAAATTTAAAGTGGGTTCCCTTCGCACTTAGACCTGGGCATTTAGCAGCTTTCCCGAACCCGTTACGACACGAAATAAGGGCCCGCGAGCTGAGATGAGCGGAGCGCTTGATAAGTAGGTGGAGACGACGATTGGCTGAACGGCAACTTGACTTACCCGGGATGCTGGACGATGCCCTCTCGGTCGAGGAGGCAGATGAAGGTGTTGTTGCGGGCGGGCCTGACCGAGGTGAACTTCATGTGCACTTAAACGGGGCGATTCCAACGTCGACCATCCGACAAATTCTCGCGGACGAATGCACCGTGCTTCCAGCGGGGTTTGACTTTGCGCAAGACCTCGTCCGGACAACGCCCTGCCTCTCTTTGGCTGAGTATTTGAGGCCTTGGCAAGTTTTGCGACTGCTTCCAAAGAAGCGCGAGAATCTTGATCGACTGACCCTCGCGGTCTTAGAGGGCCTGGCGGAAAACAACGTGCGCTTCGTTGAACTTCGAAGCAGCGTTTTGTACCTTGCGACGCTCCAAAAGTGTTCCCCCGCACAGGCGTTAGAGCGTCTTATCGTCACAACTGGTGAAGCTGCACAACGCCATGGAATCCGTCGGGGCTTGATCCTCACAGTGACGCGAGGCGACTATAGCGCAGTTAGTTTAGCTAGCCTTCTGGAGGCTTACCAAGACCTTGGTGAGCCGAGAGACGTGATCGCGCTCGACCTAGCTGGAGACGAAGAAATCGCATATCCGGCGGAATTGCCTTCGCTTTTTCGGAATGCCAAAGATAAGTTTGGACTCGGAGTCACGATCCATGCTGGTGAAACAGGCCGCGTGGAGAACGTCCGCACGGCCGTTGAGCTATTTGACGCAGATCGCATTGGCCATGGGACAGCGGCAGGCAAAGATCCTGAGCTGTTGGAGCTCTTGTCCGCCAAAAGTATCTGCATCGAAGTTTGCCCCATCAGTAACCGGCTTACTGGTGCAGTTCCTCCGAGCGAGGCTCATCCGCTCCAGCAGTTCCGACGTTACGGCGTTCCATTCGTCATATGCTCGGATAACCCCGCCATCCACGAACGCGGCCTAGCAGACGACCACGCCGCTGCATTGGCCGAAGGTTTGTCAATAGGCGATATGCAACAGCAGTATGACTTAGCCAAGCGTTACTCATTCATAAAGGACCTCACTTGAAAATTCGGTTCATGTCAAACAACAAGCACAAGATCGAGGAAGTGCAGCGGATTCTTGGTTCCGTGGGAGTCGACGTTGTACCAGTGTCCAAGAAAATCGAGGAGATTCAGACCGAGGACGTTGAGCGGTTGGTGCGCGACAAGCTAATCAAGGCGTTCGAGGCAGTTGGTCGTCCGTTATTTGTCGAGCACACAGGCCTCTATTTGCATGGCCTTAATGGACTTCCTGCTGGCTTGACGCAGATCTTCTGGGACAACCTACAGGCGGATCGCTTCGCCTCACTCGTAAAAGGCCTCGACGACGCTAGAGTCACCGCTAAGACATTCCTCGCATATTGCGACGGGCATGAAATACACACTTTCGAGGGGAGCGTTAATGGGATTGTGCCGTGCAAACCTGCCGGCTCGACTGACTTCCAATGGGACTGTGTATTCGTCCCGGACGGATTGACTCAAACCTTCGCTGAGATGGGGAAGGCTAAGGACGAAATCTCCATGCGTCGCAAAGCACTCGACCTGTTCGCAGCTCACCTTAAATCGCAGAGAGTTATAAAGTGAAAAATGAACTTCTTGATGTGCATCGCGCCGGCAAGCTGATGTTATTTGTGGGTGCCGGAGTTTCTCTAAATGTTGGTCTGCCTAGTTGGAGTGCTTTGATTGGCCATATCGCGGAGGAACTTGGATATGATCCGACGATCTTCGCTACTTACGGCAATTATTTGGCCCTTGCCGAGTTCTATAAAAAGAAGAAGGGAAGTCTTGGGGCGCTGCGTAGCTGGATGGACCGTGAATGGCACAAGCCTGAAACGGACATTGGCAAGTCAGACATTCATCGCCTGATTACAGAGGGCAACTTCCCTATGATTTACACCACGAACTATGATCGGTGGCTCGAGTATGCCCACGATAAATTCAACGTGAAGTACGACAAGGTCGCCAGTATGGCCGATCTTGTATCCGTCACGAATGGTCGCAGACAAATCATCAAGTTCCACGGTGACTTCGATGCAGACGACTCGATTGTCCTTGATGAGACCAGCTACTTTGAGCGGATGGACTTCAATACACCGCTGGATATCAAGCTACGGAGCGACGTGCTCGGAAATTCCGTTCTCTTTATCGGCTATAGCCTGAACGATCCCAACATTCGTCTGCTGTTTTATCGCCTCACTAAAATGTGGGGCGACTGTGCCCTTGCCTCTGCCCGGCCGAAATCCTACATTTTCACGAATCGTCCAAACCCGGTGGCCCAAGAAGTCCTGCGTCATTGGGGAATCGAAATGATCGTGTCAGAGGAGGACGACCCAAAGAAGGCGCTCACTAACTTTCTTCAGGAGTTGGTGACCGATCTAAAATGAGATGGGGAAAGCGCTCCAGAGCGTAGTCATCGGCGGCACGAGCAACGTCCTAATCGGCCTAGTGGCGGTTCTGCTAGGCGCCGGGTTGCTGGACCTGCCGCCGCGATGGATGGACCGCGTAAGCAGTCTCTGGTTCGTTGTGGTCATGCTGCAGGTTGCCTTGTGGGGGACGCGAGCGATTTCGTTGGCGATGACGCATTACGTCCATGCGAGACTCGGGGAAGAGGCCCGAGTTAGCGCCCTTTCTTCATTGTTGATGTGAGGGGCAAAGGTGCTGCTGTGGGCGGTTGTGCTTCTGGCCATGCTGTCCGACCTTGGCGTCAACATTACTGCGTTTGTGGCAAGCCTGGGCGTGGGCGGCATTGCCATCGCGCTGGCGGTGCAGAATATTCTTGGCGACCTATTTGCGTCGTTGTCGATTGCGGTCGACAAGCCGTTTGAGATCGGCGACTTCATTGTGATCGGCTCCCTTGCGGGCACTGTCGAACACGTCGGGTTGAAGACCACCCGGATCCGTAGTCTTGGCGGCGAGCAAATCGTGATGGCCAATACGGAAATGCTGAGCAGCACAATCCAGAATTTCAAGCGCCTCAACGAGCGACGCATTGTGTTCCAGTTCGGCGTCACATATGACTGCACCGCTGCCCAGGCAAAGCAAGTTCCTCAAATCGTGGAAGACATTGTGCGATCGATCGACCGCACTCGCTTCGACCGCTCGCATTTCAAGGGGTTCGGCGACCGGTGCAGCTTACCGCATAAGCAATAAGCGATATCCAACCTGCGTCCAACTGCAAGTTGGAACTGTTGTCCTAAAGTAATACCTCAAAATCCCCCACTTCATTTTTGGCCGGCGTAACGTTCCAGTTAACGTTCGCCACTAGCTCATAGCGTTCGTCAGCTGCCTCTACATCGATAGGCATGCTTGCAAGCTTGGCTGCGCAAAGAAAGCACCGCTTTTGGGCCCTCTCTTCTCACCGCAACGTGTAAGCCTTGAGCTTGCAAAAGCTCCTTTGCAAACAGTGCCTGTCCGTTCCGGCCAGGCTCGTCCTAGGCTTGCTCCGTGCCTTAGCCAATCTGTGCAGAGCTCAGCTTGATTAAGCCCCTGCCGTGCGGACGGAGCGCAAGGTCGCATGACTTTGGAAGTACGAGAATCGTCATGCTTGAATTTGATGACGGGAATCGGGTTGTGGGAATTCGTGAGCACCGTGGTCGACATTCGCTTGTTGCCAGTTGCGGCCTACCTTTCCGCGACTCTGCCCTCCAGCCCGCGATGACGACGGTGCACCGGCACCTTCGCCGGATCTACGAGGCTTTTTCGCCACTAATTTTGCATGGTGATTATGGCCGTGCCTCTGCTAAGATCCTTCGCCTAGCCTGACGCTGCTTGACGGCGGGATGCACTGCTTCCCGGCCGGTGATCCGACATCCGGCAACCACTGCGTTATCGATAGACGTCCGTCAGTTGCCATGCATGTTTGACCTTCTCGTATCTGTCGTCGACTGCATGAAGCACATGCACGATCCGCGCCTGCTCGGGGCCGCCGGTGTGGTTTGCGCTATCGGCGTTTACGCATCGTTCGCCATCGCAAGTCACGCGGCTCGTGCAACAGGAAAGCTCCGCGCGCGGTGGGGGCTTGTAAGCATTCTCTCCAGCGGATGTACGGCATGGGCGACGCACTTTATCGTGCTACTCGCCTTCCAGCCTGGAATGCCCTCGGCATTCGAGCCGACCCTGACGATTGCCTCGTTGGTCTGTGCCATTGTTGGTATTGGCGCCGGTGTTTCGATATCGATACGTTCCCGTCATGCTCATAAGCACTTCGTAGCAGGCCTGGTACTCGGTCTCGGCATCGTGGCGCTCCATTACGTCGGTCAGGCGGCCTATCTGGTCCAGGGCACGATCACCTGGAACCTGTGGCTGGTGGTGCCGTCTATCATCATCAGCCTGCCGCTAAGTGGTCTGGGCATGGTCGCCGCCGGCCACCGTTCCCGGGTGGTCAGGCGAGCGGCTGCCCCACTATTGCTGCTCTCGATCGCTGTGCTCCATTTTTGCGGCATGGCGGCAATGAGCCTGCACTTCGATCCTTCGAGGACATTTCCCTTGGACGCGGTGTCGCCGGCAGCCATCACGCCATTGGTAGCCGGTGTGTCGCTGGCCTTGATCGCCCTGGCGCTGACAGGGTGGCGCTTCGACCTTGCAGCGATCGCCCGCCTGCGGCAGGACCGCCGTCGACTGCGTGAACTGGCTGACGTTGCGCTCGAAGGGCTGCTCATATGCCAGGATGCCGTGATCGTTGCGGCAAACAACAGTATGGAACTCCTCGCCGGCTACGGATCCGGTGACCTTGCCGCCGCCCGCGTCGAGACCTTGTTTCCCAAGGTGGACTTTGCCCAGCTTCCCGAGCGTGAAGAGCGGGAAGCCGACCTTATTACGCTGGGGGGCCGGATCGTACCGGTGCGCGTCTTGCGATGCAAACTAGCTCTGGGTCACAAGATCCAGACGGTCATTGCGGTGCGGGACCAGCGCGAACGCCTTCGAACCGAGGCCAGGATCCGTTTGCTTGCGTTCAACGACTCGCTCACCGGGCTGTCGAACTCCGGCAGCTATGTCGAACGATTGCGTCGCCTGACCAACGAGGGCACGCCCCTTGCCTTGCTCAGTATTGATCTGGACCGCTTCAAGGCCGTCAACGATCAATTCGGCCATCTGGTCGGTGACGAAGTTCTGCGTCAGGTAGCCGCGCGTCTACTCTCGATCGTGCAGCCCGAAGATTTCGTCGCGCGGGTCGGCGGAGATGAGTTTGCGATCATATTGACCGGGGAAACCGTCACCCTGCGGGCGAGCAGCATTGCCCATCAAGTGGTCGAGCGCCTTGGCGAACCGTTTCCCACAGGGCGAGCCGTTGCCTATTGCGGGGCCACCGTGGGTATCGTGCTGGTGCCCACCGGAGCGACGACTGCGAGTGAGCTGCGCCAGTGCGCTGACCTCGCGCTCTATCGCGCAAAGGAACGTGGACGCGGAAGCGTGTGCAGCTTCGATCCCGAGATGGACGAGGCATCGCGTGACCGCCGCATGCTTGAGGGTGACCTTCGGACCGCCGTCGCCAACGGAGATGTCAAGCTTGTCTACCAGCCGGTGCTGTCGACAAAGAGCGGCCACACCACGAGCGTGGAGGCGCTCGCCCGGTGGACGCATCCTCAACGGGGTCCGATCCCACCTGATATCTTCATTCCACTAGCGGAAGAGTGCGGGCTGATTGCAGCGCTCGGCGAGTCCTTGCTGCGGCTGGCCTGTACCGATGCCATGGGGTGGCCAGGCGGCCTGCGCGTTGCGGTCAACTTGTCGCCTTTGCAGTTCCAGGCCGGCAACCTGAGCGAGACGGTCCAGGCCGTGCTCCAGGACACAGGGCTTGCCGCCAACCGTCTCCAACTCGAGGTGACGGAACGCCTCGTCATCCGCGATGTGGATCGAACATTCCTGGAGCTGGAACGGCTAAGAGCGCTGGGCATCCAGATCCTCATCGATGATTTCGGGGTGGGATATTCCTCGCTCAGTTACTTCGAGCGTTTCCCCTTCGACCAGGTGAAGATCGACAAATCCTTCGTCGATCAGATCACGACGTCGCGCGCAGCCCGTGCCATTGTTCAAGCTGTGGTCGGCTTGGGCGAGGAACTTGATATGGGGATTGTGGGTGAGGGGGTCGAAACCGAAGAACAGATGCTTGCGCTGATTGCAGCGGGCTGCACGCATCTGCAAGGCTACCTCTTCAGCAGACCCCTAACGCTTGAGCAAATGAACGACGGGTTGCCTGCCATTTCCTCGCAAAATGGACGCCCTCTGATCAGCATGGTCGCGTGAAGGTGCACCCTTGATATTATTTTTACTGACACCTGGTCATGTGGCGCGACGGCCAAGAAAGCCTCACCGATCGGGAACTCACGTCGCGGTATGTGCCCCTTCTACTTGCCTTAGCTGCGCAAATTTCGAATAACGCGACAGCGCGGCCGCAGATGTAAAAGCAAGAGCACCAAAAGGAACATGTACCGTGAACGCCTCACTTAACCAAACGGCTTCTGCTACTCCGTTAGCTCGCTCACAGTGCTCGATTCTGCCCGTCGCGGGCGACGCGTCTCATCACCATCACGGGACCGCCCGCATGGTTAATCGCCGCCAATCCGCTCGAGCCATCGTCAAGCGATCCTGAAAGAACGACCCCATCATGCGATCGCCCCATGGCTAGCGATGGAATCGAACAGGAGATCAACCGTTCGACTTCCATATTCCCGTTCGCTCTCGCCTATCAGCATGCCGAAACTGCGTTAAACAAGCGTGAGGTGCAACTGCTACGTGCTGAGTTGGAAAAGACCAATCAGGGCCTCGTCGCGCTTTACATCGAACTTGACGAAAGAGCGGAAGCACTTAAACAAGCAACGGACCTGAAAAGCAGGTTCTTGTCTTATATAGCCATGAATTCAGGGTGACGGTCGGCTCAATTCGCAGCGTGGCCCGTCTGTTGGCTGACAAGGTCGGCGGTTGCGCTTAGCGAGGAGGAGCAGAAGCAAGTAGCTTTCATTCAAACTTCGTTGGGCCGGCGCACTGGCGTGCCGCTCACAACGACCGACGATGCGCGACCGTTGTGGCCGATCGGAAGCTCCAGCGAGTTGGGCATCAGCACGTTCTTGGGGTCACGGAACAATGCGCCCACATTGGTGGCGTGTTACCGCGACGAATAGAAGTCGGTGTAACCGGGAATGTCGAGCGGTAGATGCATGGTCGCCTGCGACAGCGCAACCAGCGCCGTCTGCCGCAAAGCCACGTCGTCACGCTGGGTAGCGTTGTCGTCGGCCAGTAGTTGCGTCAGTTAACGGCGAACGCTGCGCCACGTGTCGGGGCCCGCCGCGATGAATGGGTTGAGCGTGCGCTGGGCAAAGCGGGGCTGGCGCCTTCAACGGGCCACGCGTTTCCAACACCGACAGGTCGAGAATCTCGTCGCCGATCGCCACGCCCACGCGCGGCTCGGCCGACGCTGCGGTGGTGAACACGCCGAACGGCAGGTTCTGGACCGGGAAGTGCGAGTCCGCGGGATATGCGGATGGCATCCAGCTCTTTTGAACGGTCGCTCGGGTCATGGGGTTTCCGGGGAAAAGTGCCGAGTCAGGTCCTGCCAGCACTGGAAATAGTTGGCTTGCAATTGCGACGACGCCATCGCGCGTTGAGTCGGCTTGATGATGGTGCGGGTCTCGAACATGAAGGCCATGGTGTCGCCCAACTTGTGAGGGGAGCGGGTATCGGCATTCGATGCCGTCTCGAACGTGCCGGCATCCGGCCCATGGCCCGACATGCAATTGTGCAGGCTTGCGCCGCCGGACGCGAAGCCTTCGGCCTTGGCATCGTAGGCGCCATGTACCAGGCCCATGAATTCACTGGCCACGTTGCGGTGGAACCAGGGCGGCCGAAAGGTATCTTCAGCCGTCAGCCACCGCGGCGGGAAGATCACGAAGTCCAGGCTGTCGACGCCGGGGGTATCGGTGGGAGCATGCAGCACCAGAAAGATCGATGGGTCCGGATGATCGTAGGTGATCGAGCCGACCGCATTGAAGCGGCGCAGGTCGTACTTGTAGGGCGCGTAGTTGCCATGCCAGGCCACCACGTCGAGCGGCGAATGCCCGATCCGCGCGCGCCACAAGGCGCCGCTGAATTTGGCGACCAGATCGAACTCGCCTTCCACGTCTTCATACGCCGCGTTGGGCGTCAGGAAGTCGCGCGGATTGGCCAGGCCGTTGGACCCGATCACGCCCAGGTCGGGCAGGCGCAGCAAGGCGCCAAAGTTTTCGCACACATAGCCGCGTGCGTCGCCGTCGGGCAGCGTCACCCGGAAGCGGCAGCCGCGCGGGATAACGGCGATTTCCTGCGGCTCGATGGTGACGCGGCCCATCTCGGTATCGATCACCAGGCGCCCCTGCTGCGGCACGATCAGCAGTTCGCCGTCCGCGCTGTAGAAGAAGCGCGTCATGGATTGATTGGCGGCGTACAGGTGGATGGCGCAGCCGTCCATCGCGTCGGCCGACCCGTTGCCCGCCATGGTGACCAGGCCATCGACGAAGTCGGTCGGCGTGTCGGGAAACGGCAGCGGATCCCACCGCAGCTGATTGGGCGGGGTCGGCGGCACGCGACTGAAGTCGCTGACCAGGCGGCCGTCATCGGGCAGCGGTTCAAATGGCAAATGCACGGCGGCCGGCCGGATCCGGTACAGCCAAGACCGGCGGTTATGGCTGCGCGGCGCCGTGAACGCGGTGCCGGACAGTTGCTCGACGTACAGGCCGTACGGCGCGCGTTGTGGCGAGTTGCGGCCCTGGGGCAGCGCACCCGGCAGGGCCTCGGTCGCGAATTCGTTTGCGAAGCCCGACATGTAGCCGGCGTCGGACGCAAAGCCGGCGTCGGACGCAAAGCCGGCTGCGGGCTGGCCGGACGGAGTGGCGGATAGGGACGGCGAGTTCATGAGCATCCTTGTTGAAAAGTGACGCCGCGCAGCGACATCAACGACGGCGGCAATATCGGCATCAGCGGCCATGAAGGCACGGCAAAGTTAGAAGTGATGAGCGAGCGCTCTGCCTACTTACTGAGTCTTCATAGCTGACGAACGAAGCGCTTGGCCGACGACTCAAACTTGTCGCCACCGGCAGAATCCTTGAAAAAATCACGGCGACTCGGCGGAGAGCCGGCGTTCCTCGATGAGCTTCTTCCAACGCTGCATGTCTATCTTCACAAGATTTGCAAAGTCCGCTGGCGTACTCGAGGCAGAGGTCAGCCCTTGGTCGCTCAGGACTTTCACGACGTCCTTATCTCGCGCTGCGCGTGCCACGTCTTGGTTGATCTTATCAATGACGTTGCGTGGTGTGCCCGCAGGTGCCGTTAATCCGATCCATAGCGAAGAATCGAAACCATGCACACCGCGTTCGTCTATCGTAGGGGTGTTCGGTAGTTCGGAGGCCCGCTTCTGCCCGCTAACCGCAAGCGCCCTCAATCGGCCAGTGTTAACGAAAGGCATTAGCGTGTTCGGTATGCCGAACATCACTTGTACTCGCCCGGATGCCAAGTCACTGACGGCAGGCACAGCACCGCGGTACGGAATGTGGACCATTTCAATATGCGTCATCGACTTGAACAGCTCAGCAGTCAGGTGATGCGGCGTCCCCACGCCAGCCGATGCATAGCTGAGAGTCCCTGGGTGGTCCTTTGCATATTTGACCAACTCTTCGACGGACGTCACCGAGAGGTCAGCGTTAATGGCTAGTAGGATGGGCGCCGTCGCAATGAGCGAGATCGGTTCGAAATCCTTGATCGGGTCGTAACCCACACCTACATTGCGGTACAGCGTGGGGTTCATCGTTAACAGGTTGTTGGGTGTGATAAGCAATGTGTAGCCGTCAGGCCGTGCACGAGCCACCGCGGCCGCGCCAAGGTTGCCACCGGCGCCTGGACGATTTTCCACGATGACAGGCTGGCCCCAGTACTTGGCCAGCTTTTCGCCCAGTACGCGAGCGACGACATCGTTGCTACCACCAGGGGTGTAGGGAACTACGAACTTGACAGGTTGCTTTGGGAAGGCTTCCTCGGCTGACCAGGCAGTCACGCCAGCGAACGAGGTTGAAATGACGGCACAAAATATCGCCAGGCGTACAAATTTACTTCTGAACAAAACAGACATGGCTGTCTCCCGTATTGTTTTATTGCCACCGATGCTGTTCAACGGGCACCGCGGACGACATCTGCGATCTCTTCAGGCTCCGTCACAACGTTGCCGCGCCAGGCGACATGGCCGTCCGGTCGCACGAGGACGACGTCGTATTCGTACAGAGTACGAACCTCGCCCTCGTCTAGATCCACGACGGTCGACGGTACACCGCGTTCGGCTAGGGCGGCGTGCAGTGTCCGAGCTTGTTCGAGTGTCTTGGGCGAAAGATTCAACACCACGAACCCCGCCCCGAACAGGTCCAATGTCGAGCGCCCGTCTGCAAGCCAAACGTGGGGTGCTCGCGAGCCAGGGCGTGTCGTGGGCACATAGGTTCGGAAGTCATCGGGCGTCGGCGGAGAGCCGTCCGGCATGCAAATCGGCGAGGCTTCATAGCGGTGGCCGATTTGCAGACCCATAGATTCCCATTCCACCCGAGTGGACTCACGCAACCTCTGTCCCAAGGAGGAGCGCGTGAGCTCACCCTCGACCGTGTCGTCACACACCGCCCCGGGATCTGGCGTGTCCTGCCAAGCCTTGAAGTTCTGCGTGGAGAAACTGATATTTCTCGCCGCAATTGGTCTGCGTTCGGTTTCGTAGCTGTCGAGTAGCCGCCCTCCCCCCAACCCTCAAGCAAACCCTGCAATTTCCAACCGAGATCCAAAACCTCCTGGATGCCTGTGTTCATTCCCATGCCGCCGGTAGGTGACATCGTGTGGGCCGAATCCCCAACGAGGACTACACGTCCATCGAAGTACCGTTCAGCGAGCATCTCGGTTCGTCGCCAGGGCGTCACCGACATCACCTCGAAAGGGGCGTCGCCCCCCAAAGCGAGACGCACCCAGGCATTCGCGTCGAAGGTAGCAAGGTCCATTTTGTCCTGCGACCCCAGCACTGTCAGGCGCCAGAGGTCAGCGCCATCTACGACGGTCAAGTTGCCCCACATCCCCTGTGGACCCACAAACATGTAGCGCTCAGCCTCGCCCATCGGATGACGAGAGGTCAAACGTGGCGCGTGAAACAGGATGTTGATGGAGTAGCTCAGTAACCGTCCCTGCATAGCGATCCCGACCTGCTCTCTCACGGTGCTGGTCGCCCCGTCACAGGCAAGTAGATAGCGGGCCCTGAAAGATCGAGGCTGCCCTGTGCGCAAGTCGGTAGCCTGTGCAGTAACGTACTCAGTCGTCTGCTCCAAACCGACGAATTCGTGCTCGAAGCGAAGGCGCGTGCGCGTGTTCTTTGCGGCGGCGTCTGCGAGGATGGGCTGAAGCCAGAGCTGAGGACAACGCTGTTTTTTCTCTGGCGTCTCGGGCGGTGTCGGGGTGTCGCGCATGCTTGGGTACGGCTCACGCCCAAGGACGAACCCGTGCAGTGATGTGCAGAACACCATGGAGAGGTCATAATCCTCAGGGAAGCCACACGCCCGGACGTTCTGCGCGATGCCCCACTGCCGGAATGCTTCCATGGTGCGTATTGCAACTAGGCCAGTACGCGGATGCTCGATTGACCCATCGCTTCGCTCAAGAAGGACTGACTCGATATTCCGCCGGCCTAGCTCAATGCTCATCGCGAGACCTACCGGGCCGCCGCCCACGATTAGCACTGGCGTATCAACGACATGTTCCGACATCTGCTGCCTCTTCCTTTTCGGTCTGAACGAGTCATGGTAGTGACATAGGATTTGCTTACCCAATCAATTTTCGAGACTTTGCTCATTCACATGATGAATATTAGGAACTTCGATCTAAACCTTGTGCGCGTGTTTGTGGCGATCTACCAGCAGCGCAGCGTTTCGCTTGCAGCAGACGCGATTGGATTGAGCCAACCTGCGATGAGCAATGCGTTGCGCCGCCTGCGAGACCAGTGTGATGATGTTCTGTTCACTCGATCCGGTAGGCTGATGGAACCCACAACTCTGGCCCATGCGCTCTTCACGCCGCTGGAGCAAGCCATCGGCAGCGTTGAGACGTGTTTTGCCAACTTGTCTGAGTTTCGACCGGAATCCAGTGACCGACAATTTCGAATACTTATGTCGGATGTCGGCGAAATGATGGTGCTTCCGCGCCTGGTTCGCGCTCTCGCGAAGCTCGCGCCTACCGTGTCTTTAGAGGCCTTGCGACTGCCTTACGGGGACTACCCGCATGCCTTGCGCAGTGGACATGCAGACCTTGCTATCGGCAATGTCGAGTTCTTACGTACAGGGTTTTATCAACAACAGCTCTTTGTTGATCGCTATGTATGCATTGCACGCAAAGAAAATCCGGAACTTTGCGGGAAGCTTACGCTGGCGAGATATTTGGCACTTCCACATGTCATTGCCAAAGGGGGTAGCGCAGACACACTGGTTGACGATGCATTGAGCAAACGCAGGGGGAGACGCAACGTGCGGCTGACTGTTACTCACTACCAGCGTAGCGCTGCCATCGTCGGCCAGTCGGATCTATTGGCAACCGTGCCGGCCCAAGCGATCGAAGGCATCGATACGCTTCAGCACGTGGCATTGCCCTTCCCTATGCCGCGCGCGCAGGTGCGCCAGTTCTGGCACCGGCGAGCGCATACCGATGCTGCGCATAAATGGCTGCGACAACTCATCGTTACGCAAGTACGCGAATCATGACTATGTCATTTCCGGCGTTCTGACGGGGACCCCATGAAGTACGCTCTGGGCCGGAGCATGACGCCGGTTAAGCGTTGTTCGGTGATGTGAGCCAGCCAGCCTGCCGTCCTGCCCAAACTGTGCAAATAAACGGCGGTGCCGCGAGGCAGACCAAGCGTTCGCGAAAGGACAACCAGGGCCGCAAACAGATTGGGGTATCCGCCGCCCTCCAGACTGACCGTCTCTAGGAAACTTAGCAAAGTGTCACGTGTGCCCATAGGATCAGGTAACGCTTGAACGTACTTCAAGAGAAGTTCAGCGCGGGGATCTTGTTCGTATAGAGGGTGGTCGAAGCACGGAATGCTTAGAGTCCTAGCCGCGGGCACCGATCTGGGCGCCGGTGAGCGAAAGAGGTCGTCGAAAAAGTCCTCAAGATCCATCACGCCCCCTGCCTGCATGGGTCCGGCTTGTGCCATAAGCGCTGCTGCGACACAAGCAAAAGCGTCAACGCCCGTGGATGCCGCGATCCTTGCACAAAATGTAGGAGCAGACAGCTCGTTGTCGACACTCAGGGTCAACGCCGCAGTCAGCGCTGACCGGGCCTCGTCACGATCCTTCGACGCTTCCAAGCCGAAGCCGCGAAGCACGCGATCTGCAATGAACTCGTCAGTCGAGCCACGCTGATAGCCGGGCTTGGGACCGAAATAGCCGCTGATCCCAGCAAAGCCGCTTAATAACTTCACGCCGCTACCGCGGATGTCAAGGTGCCGATCCCGATCTGGAGCAGCCAAAGCGCTTGACTCGAGCGCGATGCCGGCAAGCATTCGCAATGGCGCCGCCGGAGCACCGCTACCCGCAATGCCAAGGCATACCCTCTCAGCGTCCTTGTCAAACTGGCGAGGCCAAGGCTTGTCACGAATGGGCGGCAGGCCTGACCAGATTAGATCCGCGACATACTCCAGCGAGCGACCAGCACGCGCCAAATCGGTTGCTAATTGCCCGCGGTAGCGTGGCCCTTGACTGGTGACCTCGCATACCCACGTCTGCAGTATGGGCTCGCCGTAGCGCAGCACCTGCGCCACAGGCTTGGAGGCACCCTTAGCGGTCGTGCGGGTCTTGAGCTTTTCGAGGTCCGACTTTCGATAAAGGCTAGTTTTCTTGCCTGGTTCGCTGTAGGCCTTAATGAGCCCACGGCTCACATAGGTATATAGCGACTCCTTCTTTACTCCAAGCATGATCAGCGCCTTTGCGCGATCGACATATTCGACGTCGTTCACCCGCCGGACAGTGCCTGGCAGGTCTTCGGGCGCATTCGTCCGCGCAGGATGTCGTTCTGAGTCAGTCATTGTGAGTTTCCACCAAAGCGGTTGTCCATCGCAATTATAAGTCGATCGACTAGTCGATCTATACATCGATTGTCCATGGTCATAGACTGAGCGCTTGCGTTACCTAACTACGTGGAGACTGTTATGGAAGAAGCTCTCAATCAAATCAGAACGCTCGCCAGCGGCTTTGAAAAAACGCGCGATCATTTGCTTCGCGCGCGTCATCTCCCAGGAGACGTATACAGCTCGAACGAGATCTATGCGCTGGAAAAAGATCGGATTTTCATGACTCACTGGCTGTCTGTCGGACGTGTCGAGGAGATTCCAAATGTAGGGGATTACATGACGTTCAGCGTCATGAACGAACCCATCATCATTTCTCGGACGGGGCCCGAAACAGTCAACGTATGCATGAACATGTGCTTGCACCGTGGCGTTGCCGTGGCCAGCGGATGCGGACACGCCAAGGACTTCAGCTGCCCATATCACGCGTGGCTTTTCGACGTTGGCGGTAAGTTAATCGCGGCGCCAGGGATGAAAGAGTCTGAGGTCGATTTCCGGGATGCGAAACTCAAACAACTTCCGGTAAAAATATGGCGCGGTTGGATCTTCACTAATTTTTCGTCAGAGCCGCCATCTTTTGAAGACTACATCGAGCCCTACGAGCGAGAACTGTGGTGGTTCCAGTCCGGCGAATGCCGCCTGGCTGACAAGGTAGAGATCGACGTGAAGTGCAACTGGAAGTTTCTCGTCGAAAATTTGATCGATATTTATCACGTTGGCGTCATTCACAAGAGCACCTTTGGCGGGTTCGTCAAAGGAGAGAAAATTGGATTTCAACTAGAGAAAGACGGCGGATGGCACACACAGTACCAAGCAAGACCGCATTCCAAAAGCGGTGAGCAGGTGTTCCCCACACTGCCCTGGGCGAAAGAGGAAAGCTCGGGTATCGCGTGCAAGGCAGGAATTTATCCGAATCTGAACCTGTCGATGCGTTCGGACAGTCTACGGATGTGGCACGTGTGGCCCATGTCGCCGGATAGCACGCGGATTGTTTGTTATTTGCTGTTCCCGGAAGCCGCTTTTTCTATCCCAAACTATGATGAAGAAATGACTAAGTACAAGTCGTTCGTGCGCCAGATCATCACTGAGGACGCCGTAATGGTGGAGTCGCTACAGAACGCATCAGGGTCACGCTTCTTCGTGCCCGGGCCCATGGCGCCTCTTGAGCAGGCGTTGCACCATATGGAAAAGCATTACATAGACCTGATGACGAGCGCGACATGACTGCCGCAAACTGGACTCCAGTTGCCATCTACGACGAGATACCTGAAGACGGCACCATGCTCGCGCAGGCCCACGGGGTCCCGGTATGCCTTTACAAACTGGAGGGGCAAATTTTTGCGACTGACAATAGATGCAGTCATGGCGACGCTGACCTGTCGGATGGCTTGGTGCAAGACGGCTGTCTCATCGAATGTCCCCTGCATGAAGGTACATTCGACATACGGACCGGCAAAGCCATCGGCGCGCCATGTACCGAGGACATCCGCACACACGACATCCGAGTCGAGGATGGCGTCGTGTTGCTACATCTGAGCGGCGCACCGGAGACATCATGAATGTCGTCATCATCGGCGCCGGACAAGCTGGCGCTTGGACTGCTCGCTCCCTCAGAACGGAGGTGCCGGATGCGCACATTACGTTGATCGGCGACGAGCCGCACGCGCCTTATGAGCGTCCGCCGCTATCGAAGGGAGTTTTGGCAGGACATCAGGAGGCGCCACCCTGCCTGCTATCCGCCACGCAGGCGCAAGACCTGAATATCGACCTGCAGCTGTCCAGCTTGGTCACCCGCATCGATCGTAGCTCGCGCACCGTGTGGCACGGTGCTGAGGCCCGTCTGCCTTACAGTCATCTCGTGCTGGCCACCGGCGGGCGAGCCCGCCCGGCAGTCGTCAGCGGGGCGGATCTGCCGGGCGTGCACACTTTGCGCAGCATGCAAGACGCAGTCCGGCTCCGCGAGGCAATGCGCAGCGCCCAGCGCTTGCTGGTAGTCGGTGGCGGGTGGATAGGCCTGGAGGTGGCCGCAACGGCTCGTCGAATGGGGCTGGACGTTTTGCTGATCGAACATGGCCCGAGGCTCTGTGCTCGCTCGGTGCCGCCTGCCATTTCTGATGTCCTGCTGCAAATGCATCGCCGGGAAGGCGTCGAGGTGCAGTTCGGGACCACCCTGCTGAGCATGGCTGCGCGTTCAGACGGCGCAGGCCTTGTTGCTGAGACATCGACAGGCCAAGCGGAATCGGTCGACCTAGTTGTGCTCGGCATGGGCCTCGTCCCCAATGTGGAGTTAGCACTGGCGTGCGGACTGGATGTGAACGACGGGGTCGTTGTAGACGTCACAGGCCGCACATCGGATCCCCTTATCTATGCGGTAGGCGATGTGGCCCGGCGACCGTGTGCATGGCCTGGCGCAATCGCAGGTTCGACGTCTCGCATGGAGTCCTGGGCAAACGCGCAGAACGAAGGTATCGCACTGGGCAGAACGCTGGCTGGACGGGAGAGAACAGCTCCCGAACTACCCTGGTTCTGGTCCGACCAGTACGACAGTCATCTTCAGGTCCTGGGAGTCCCGCAGGGCTCTCCTGAAACTATCCTGCGCGGCTCTGTGGCCGACGGAAAGTTCTGCATGTTCGAGATGGTCGACGGCCGATTCCAATCGATGATCGCTGTCAACATGCCCAAGGAGATCAAATTAGCCAAGCGTTGGAACAAGCAGAATCGGTGGCCGAGCGCATCAGCCCTGGCTGACACGACTGTCGCTCTCGAAACGCTATAGGGGCTGCAAAGCCACCTCACTGCGCGTGTCGCCCGCAGACCGGACGACACGCGCCGAGGACTGTCCGATTTGCTCGATATCACGCGCATTAGGCGAAGCTACGAGTGAAGCAACCGTGTTGACGTGGTAGGTTTTCTCGACCGTGGAGCGCGCATGCCGGCCAGTCTCCTTCACGTCGGACACCGCTGGAATTGCTGAGTACACCAACGCGATCCTGGCCGAACTAGGGGTGGACGAGGAAACCGTCGCTGCGCTGCGATGGGGGTCAACTGGCCTGATACGGAACGAGGATGGCCATGGATTTCGATATACCTGGCGACCTGCAGACGCTGCGCCGTTCGGCCTGCGCTTCGTGAATAAGGAGCTGATGCCAATGGGAGCCGAGTTCGCGAACGAGCCCGATACCCCTGGCGAGCTGCTGGCACGCTTGCGGGCGCGCACCCGGAGGAAGGCTTTCTGCGCCTTGGACCTGTGTTAGTGAACCCCTTGATGAGGACCCCCACCAGCGCCAGCGTGCTGCCAAAGCCTATGGCCATGCCGACCCGCGTCCAGCAAAGAATATGGCGTCTTACGTCATGTCTGTCGGTTGCTTCGGAAAGTAAAAACCCGGCAAAAGCAGCGTCTGCGGCGTCCATGCTCTCACTGATAGATGATGCCGTTGGTGTCCTGCACCACTTGTTTCTAGCGCTGGCCACCATGGCTCGTACGGATCGGAGAATAGTTAGAAGTCGAAGACAATAAAAAGCTCTGGGCATCGCGGCAACGAAGCACCCTCTCGGCCGCCAAACCGGCACTCTTTAGTAATTGCGTGGGCGCAACTGGGAGCCGGCCAAGCGCTGTTCAAGGACGTGTGCGATCCACCCGGCGGTGCGTCCCATTCCCCAGAGCCCACTGGCCGTGCATTCGGGCAGACCTGCCGCCAAGCACAACGCCGCCAGGCCCATCTCGATATTGGGCCGCAGCCCGAGCTGTGCCGTCGCGCACTCTATGAAGCGGAACGCCATCTCTGCTTCACGCGACGGCGTGCCGAGCTGATATGCGATCTCGATAAGCTGGCAGGCACGCGGATCGCCCTTGGGGTACTGCGCAATGGTGAAGCCGGGCAGCCGCTCCCCGTTGCGTTCGGCCTGTTCAACCCGCGCCTGGATGTGCCTCGGCGTATCGAAACTGCGGATGAGCTGTTCCGAAAGATCGCAGCCGCCTGCCAGTGTGCTGCCGACGTGCGTGGCTAGCGCCGCAACCACGCAGGCGTGCAGCCCCGAGCCGGCTGAAGCGGCGATGCGCGCAGCGAACGTGGCGGACGACAAATCGTGATCTGCGCCCAGGATGAGTACAGCGTTCACCGCGTCCACGAGCTTAGGCGTGGTTGCCATGCCCAGGGCTTGCAAGACGTGCTCGGCGAGAGGCTGCTCGCCTTGGATTGCCCAGTACCGGCGGCCAGGGCCCAGCAAGCCAAAGCAGCCTGCGAAGGCGAACAACATCTGCCGCGAATAGCGAGTAATTGACCCGCTGCGCAACTCCTCCCCCAGCGTGCCCCCGCCCATGGCCGTAGCCGCGATGGAGAAGACGCGCATCATGCGCAGCTGCGGCATACGCTGCACGCACATTGCGTCGATGATGGCCTGGATGTCGACGTCGGCAGGTTCCGCCGGCCAAACGTGGCGGCTCCCCGGCAGTACGCCAGACCACAGCAACTCGGCCACGTTTTCGAAAGCACCGGGATAGCGCACGATGTCGGCGGCGAGGTGGCCCCGATAACGGGGACCCTCCGGAGTAATCACGGTGATGCTGCTTCTGATCACCGGCGAACTTGCGCCGGACGCGCTTCCCGCCGGGCCGCGCGCCGGGCCGCGTGCGAGCAATTCCTCGACCTCGTCCCGCCGATAGAGGTTGGCGCGTGTGGCGGCCCGGGCAACAGGATGGAGCCGGCCGCGGCTGACATACGTGTAGAGCGTCGCTAACTTGACGCCGAGCATCGTGCATGCCTGTTTGGCGCTAATGAACTCGGCATCCTGGGCGATCGAAGCGTCGATGTTCGTCGAAGGCTGGCTTGAAGGCATGAGAGCAGATCCTATCCGTCCGGGGGTTTACGTTGATCGACATCGAATCGAGGTTGAATCGATGATGTTCATATCATAGACTCATCGCACACAAACCGAGCTTATCGCAAACGAATCAAGGGCCCACGTCCCGCGTGACAGGTCCCACTTCAAGGAGACATACCGTGCCAGCCAGTCCCATCCCTTCCACCGATCGAGTCGTTGTCATTACGGGCGCAGCACAGGGCATTGGACGCGCTCACGTTCTCACGTTCTGCGGACTTGGCTATCGTGTCGCGGCGCTGGACATCAACGGCGATGCCGCGCGCAAAGTGGCCGAGGAAGCGGCCGCGCTAAACGGAACGTGCCGGGCCTACCAGGTGGACGTGGGAGACGAGGCTTCGGTTGCCGCGGCCAGCGAACAGGTGCTGGCGGATTTCGGCCGCGCCGATATCCTCTTCAACAACGCGGCCATTTTCTCCACTCTGAAGATGCGCCCTTTCGACCAGATCCCGCTGGACGAGTGGACGCGCGTGCTGCACGTCAATATCACCGGCACCATGCTGATGGCACGCGCGCTGGCGCCCGCCATGCGCGAGCGAGGCTGGGGGCGCATCATCAACGTATCCTCGGCCGCCGTCGTGATGGGCCGGCCTCACTACCTGCACTACACCACGTCGAAGGCTGCGGTGATCGGGATGACCCGCTCGCTGGCACGCGAGCTGGGCCCCAGCGGCATCACCGTGAATGCCCTGCTGCCTGGCGCCACTGATACCGAGGTGCAGCGCGAAACCGTCACCCCCGAGCAGAAACAAGCTCAGGTCGCCATGCGCTGCGTGCAGCGTGAAGCCACGCCCGACGACCTGACCGGCGTCGTGGCTTTTCTTGCCTCGGAAGCGAGCGGCTTCATCACTGGCCAGTCCCTTGTAGTCGACGGTGGACTGAGCTTTCTCTGACTCCATTCCAACCCCGTCGCCGCACGTACCGGGCAGTTGCCGGAAGTCGTCGGGACGTTGCTACATAACAGCGAGGAGACGTCGCATGAAATCGAATATCTGTTCAATTCTGGCCTCGGCCGCGATAGCCATGACGCTGTTGGCGCCGGCGTCGGCCCAACAGGTGACACTGCGGGCGGTGAGCGCTTGGCCCGAAGGAAACTTGTTCTCGCAAAACTTCGAGAAGTTCGTCAAAAAGGTCAACGAAGACGGGAAAGGCGTCATCCAGATCCAATACCTAGGCGGTGGCGCCAAGGTGATGCCACCTTTCGAAGTGGGCAACGCTGTCAAGACCGGCGTTGTCGACGTGGCCAATGTGACCGGCAACTTCTACACCAACCTGCTGCCGGAAGCCGACGCGCTATCGGTGAGCACCGTGCCCGTGCAGGAATGGGATGCTAACGGCACGCGCGGCTACATCAACGAGATCTGGGGAAAGAAGCTCAACGTGCGCTACCTGGGGCGCGCTGTCGACCAGATGCCGTATCACCTGTTCCTCAAGAAGCCCATCAGCGGCGCCGACTTGAGCGGCCTGCGTCTGCGCGGCATTCCCATCTATCGTTACTTCTTCGAGCAGTTGGGCGCCTCCGTACTCACCATTGCTCCCGGTGAACTCTACACGGCGCTGGAGCGCGGCGTGGTCGACGGGTACGGCTGGCCCGTGTCGGGGCTGTTCGATCTGAGCCTGCAGGAACAGACGCGCTATCGAGTGGAGCCGGGTTTCTACAACACCGAAGTCGGCGTCCTGATCAACCTGAACCGCTGGAACAAGCTCAACGACGCACAGAAAGAAGTCCTGACGACGGCCGCGCGCTGGATGGAAGATCTCAACCTGCAGAATGCTCAGGCATGGCAGGAAGAAAAGAAGCGTCAGGCGGCCGCTGGCATTAAGACTCTGGAGCTGACCGGCGCGGACCGGGAAGCCTTTCTTAAGACGGCCCAGAAATCCGTGTGGGCGGGCATCGACAAGCTCAGCCCGCAGCATGGGCCTAAACTGCGTGAACTCCTGGTCAAGCCATGAACAAGGCCACGGCTTCCCCTTTTGGGTTGCTCGAGCGCTTGGACCGTTGCTACGGTCGCATGCTCGACGGCCTAGCTTTCCTCGCCTGCCTGCTGATCGCGTCTATGGTCATCGTCATCTGCGCCGACGTGGTGATGCGTGGCCTGCGGCGGGGCAATCTGTCCTGGGCACCGGAAGTGGCCGAGTACGCGCTGTACCTGGCCACCTTCCTCGCCGCGCCGTGGCTGTTACGCCTAGGTCAGCACATTCGCATGGATATCGTGCTGCGCGCTGTACCCCCCCGGGTGGCATGGTCGCTCGAACTCGCCATGGACGTAGTGGGCGCCAGCATCTGCGCCGTGCTCGCAGTCGGCACTGCGCGGGTCGCCTTAGCGAGCGCTGAGCAGGGGTCGCTCGTGCTCAAGATCCTCGTGCTGCCAGAATGGGGGATCCTCGTCCCGGCCTGCGTGCTGTTCTTCATTTTGTTTGTCGAGTTCTTGTTCCGACTGCGCCGACTGTGGCGGGGTCCCAAAACGGTGCGGCAGGAAGCCACCTCCGCCGCATGAGCGCCCTTCTCTTTCTTCCCAGGAGCCACTTCGCATGGACTGGATTTTCAACCTGACGCTGCTGCTGGGCGGCGTCATGGGCTTCATGCTGCTCGGCCTGCCGGTCGCGCTCGCCTTTCTCGCAGCCAACGTCGTAGGCGCCTTTCTGTTCATGGGCGGACTGGCCGGCATCGACCAGTTGGCGCGCAACTCCATCGCATCGGTCATCACATTCTCCCTGACACCTGTTCCGATGTTCGTCCTTATGGGCGAGGTGTTGTTCCAGACCGGCCTGGCCCTCAAGGTCATCGACGGGTTCGATCGCCTCATCTATCGCATGCCGGCGCGGCTGCCCGTCGTCTCTATCGTAGCCGGCACTGCCTTCTCCGCCGTGTCGGGATCGACCATCGCCACGACGGCCATGCTGGGCCGCTCCATGACCCCGGTCATGCTCGACAAGAAATACCATCCGAGCATGGCCATGGGACCGATCATCGCAATCGGCGGCGTGGACATGCTCATCCCGCCCTCTGCCCTGATCGTACTGTTCGGCAGCCTGGCCAACATCTCCATCACCAAGTTGCTCTTCGCGGGTATTGTGCCAGGCTTGCTACTCTCGCTGGCCTTCGTCGTGTACATCATCGCCCGCGCCAAACTGAGTCCGCATCTGGTACCGCAGAATGACACGGGTATCCGCTATGACGGCTGGGAGAAGTATCGGCCGTTCGTGCTATATGTGCTGCCTCTGCTGTCGATTTTCGGCGTGGTCATCGGCGCCATGACGGGCGGCCTTGCCACGCCCACGGAGGCAGCCGCGCTGGGCGTGGCGGGCACAGTGGTGCTAGCGACTTTGTACCGTGCGCTGAACTGGCGCAACATGCTCGCAGCGCTGAAGGGCACCGTGCAGATATCCGGCATGATCCTCTTCATCATCGTAGGCGCCACCGCCTTCTCACAACTGCTCGGCATGTCCGGCGCCACTAACGCGCTGCTGGGCAGCATCGGGGAGTTCGGTCTGTCGCCAACGGCGTTGCTCGTGGCCATGGTTGTCATCCTACTGCTGCTGGGCAGCTTCGTTGATCAGATCAGCATGATGCTGCTCACCCTGCCCTTTTTCATGCCGCTGGTGATCGGCGCGGGCATCGACCCGATCTGGTTCGGCGTGCTGTTTCTCATTTCGATGCAGCTTGGCCTCATGACGCCGCCATTCGGCCTGCTACTGTTCACGATGAAAGGGGTGGTGCCGCCCGACATCACTATCAACCAGGTGTTCCTCTCGGCTGTACCCTTCGTCGTGATCAGCCTGCTCATGCTGGTGGCCGTCTTCTTCTTGCCCGCTATTGCCACCTGGCTGCCCGCAGCTCTGGGATAGCCTTTTCAAACTGGATGGAGCCCCATGTCTTCAATCGCCTCACCCACCACACCGCCACCTTTGGATCCGGCACGTCGCCTCACCGACGCGCTGCCCACGCACCTGACGCACTTCTGGGCAGGCCAGTGGCAGTCCGCCCAGGGCAAGGACCGCCTGGATGCATTCAATCCCAGCACGGGGGAGCGCCTGGCCAGCCTCCCCGTGGCCCAGCCCGCCGAGGTCGACGCAGCGGTGCGCGCGGCGGCGCAGTCTTTCCCGGACTGGCGGCGCACGCCGCCCTTGGAGCGCGCCCGCATGCTTCGTCTGGCCGCAGCGCGCATCCGCGAACACGCTGCCGAGCTGGCCTTGATTGACGCGGCCGGCTGCGGTAATCCGGTCACGGCCATGCTGTTCGACGCCGAAATCGCCGCCACCCAACTTGAGTATTTCGCCGGCTTGGTGCTGGAGATCAAAGGCGAGACGATTCCCACTGGCAACGGCTCGCTCAACTACACACAACGCGAACCGTTGGGCGTGGTCGCCCGGATCTTTCCGTTCAATCATCCCTTCATGTTCGCGGCGGGCAAGATCGCCGCGCCGCTGGCCGCCGGCAATACCGTGGTGATCAAGCCGCCCGAGCAGGCGCCGCTGTCGACCCTGCGCCTGATGGAACTGCTCGCGGACGTGTTCCCGCCCGGCGTGCTGAACTGCGTCCTGGGGGGCCGCGACACCGGGGCGACGCTGGTGGCGCATCCCACCGTCGCCGCGGTCGGCCTCATCGGCAGCGTGCAGGCGGGCCGGGCGGTGCTGGCTGCCACGGCCCACGACATGAAGCACACGCTGCTAGAACTGGGCGGCAAGAACGCGATGATCATCTTCCCCGATTCCGACTTCGAGCGCGCCGTCGCCGGGGCCGTGCGCGGCATGAACTTCACGTGGTGCGGGCAGTCCTGCGGATCCACCAGCCGCCTTTTCGTCCACGAAAGTCTGCATGATCGCTTCGTGCAGGCCTTGGTCGAGCGGGTCGGGCGCGAGCATCGGCCCGGCATTGCCACCGACCCCGCGACTACGATGGGCGCGCTGGCGAGCCGGGCGCAGTATGAACGCACACTGGACTACATCGCCGTCGCACGGCAGGAAGGGGCCACGCTCGCCTGCGGCGGCGAGCATCCCGACGATCCGGCGCTGCAGCGTGGATGGTTCGTGGAGCCAACGATCTTCACCGACGTACGCCCAGACATGCGCATCGCGCAGGAAGAAGTCTTTGGCCCGGTCTTGTCGGTGCTGCGCTGGGAAGACGAGGCGTCACTGCTACAGGCGGTCAACGGGGTGGATTTCGGCTTGACGGCCTCGGTTTGGACGCGGGACTTGGCCACGGCTCATCAGATCGCATCTCAGATCCAGGCCGGCTACATCTGGGTGAACGACTGCTCCTCTCACTTCATGGGCGCTCCCTTCGGCGGGTACAAACGCTCGGGTAAGGGCCGAGAAGAGTCCAAGGAAGAGCTGTTCGAATTTACGCAAGTGAAGAACATCAACGTCTCCGTACAGCGCTGAGTAGGGCGCCGGACATTGATCGACGCCCCTTGCCCTTGCGACCAGGGTGCGCCCGCGCATGCATAAATACCGCGCTGGCTTACGCTTGGCGCGCAGTGCTCAAGGCTCGGAAAGCGCCTTCATGAACTTTCGCTTCCTGAGCGCAACTTTACGGGACCAGTGTGTGCGACCGGCCCGAGAAGTATGCGAACGGCCAGTCCGCGATCAAAGGCGTCGGTCAGCCGCACCATAGCGTGCCTGGAAGCGAAGCCAGACGTTGTGCTTCTCGAGCGTTCGTCACGTCGACTCCTGCTGCCGCCCTAGGGGTGAACTCTCCTGCCACCTTGCCAGCGTCACGATAACGGCATCGTCGAGGCGGATGCGGCTGTCGCAGCATGACCAGGCGGTGTCGGCGACAGAGTGGGTGTTGCCGGCGTACTCGAGGCAGGGGGTCAGCCCTTGCGCCCTTAGGCCTTTCACGACCTCCTCATCGCGCGCTGCGCGCGCCGCGTCCTGGGTGATCTTGTCAATGACCCTGCGTGGCGTGCCTGCAGTTGCTGTCAGTACATCCACAGCGAAGAATCGAAACCAGTCACACTGAGTTCATCTACGGTCGGCATGTCGGGCAGTTCGGGGGGTCCGCTCCAGCCACTGACCGCTACTGCTCGCAATCGTCAAGCGCTGACGAAAGACATGAGCGTATTCGGAATGCTGAACAACACCTGAACTCGCCCTGAGTCCACATCACTCACGGCAGGCACTCCACCGCGGTAAGGAATATGGACGGTGTCCGTATCCGTCATCGACTTGAACAGCTCGGCCTTCAGACAATGCGGCGTCCCGACGCCAGCCGATGCGTAGCTCAGTGCCCTGGGTGGTCTTTGGCGCACCGGATCAACTCCTCCACGGACGTCACCGTAAGGTCAGCGCTGATGGCAAGCAGGCCCGGCGACGTCGCAGTCAGCGAGATCGGTTCGAAATCCTTGAGTGGGTCATAACTCACGGGCGATTTCCCACAATGACCGGTTGGCCCCAGTACTTGGCCAGCTTCTCGCTCAATACGCGAGCGACGACAGCATAGCCACCGTCAGGGTGTAGGGAACGACAAACTTGACAGGTTGTTCCTGGTAAGCATCCTCAGCTGACCAAATGATCTCGCCAGACAACGCGCTTGAAATGAAGGCACAAAATGGCCTGGCGCCATCGTGGGTTCGACGTCTTGCATGGAGTCCCTGGCCGATGCCAGAACGAAGGCATCGCACTGGGCAGAACGCTGGCTGGACGAGAGAGAACAGCGCCCGAACTGCCTTGGTTCTGGTCCGGCCAGTACGACAGTCATCTCAGGTCTTGGAAATCCCGCAGGGCCCTCCTCGACCCATCATGCGCGGCTCGTGCGACTGAAAGTTCTGCGTGTTCAAGATGGTCGACGGCCGATTCCAATCGATGATCGCATGTCAGCATGCCCAAGGAGATTGACCAAGCGTTGGAACAAGCAGAATGGGTGGCCGAGCACACCGGCCTTGGCTGATCCGACCGTCCCTCTCGAAACGCTATGGAGGCTGCCAGGCCACCTCCCTGCGCGTGTCGCCCACACCGGACGTCGCGCGCAGATGGCTGTCCCATTCGCTCGGTATCACGCGCCCGGAGGCCAGGCCACGGGTGAAGCAGCCGTGTTGACGTAATAGCTTTTCTCGACCATGTAAGCGCGCATGCCCGGCCAGCCTCCTTCACGCCCGACGCCGCTGGACTTGTTGCCGCCGAAGGGCATGTTTACCGCGGTAATTTTGTAGGTATTGATCCATACCACCCCGGTATTAATCCTTCGGGCCAATCGCAACGCGCGGGCGTGATCACGCGTCCAGATGCCGCAAGCTAGGCCAAAGTCGTTGTCGTTTGCCTGACGCAGCAAATCCTCGTCATCCTTGAAAGGAATGATGCACCCGACCGGACCGAATACTTCTTCACGAGCGATAGCCATCCGGTTGTCGGTCGCCAGCAACGTGGGCTCCAGGTAGGCACCTGCCGCCAATGAAGCGGCACGGGGTCGTCCGCCACCCGTGAGAATCGAGGCTCCGTCCGTGCGGGCAGTTTCAAGCATGCGCTCGATCTGCTCGCGATGTCCGAAGCTTGCCAACGGCGCGATGGCCGTCGTGGCGTCGTAGGGGTCGCCCACACGCAATGCTTGAGTTGCTGCAACCAGTCGACTGACGAATGCGTCGTAGACAGATTCCTGCACAAAAATTCTCGAGCCAGCGAGACAAGACTGCCCTGCATTATGGAAGATAGCAATCATCGCACCGGGCACGGCCAATTCCAGATCGGCATCGTCGCACACAATGTTTGGCGATTTTCCGCCAAGTTCGAGAATCGCTGGCCGAGCACGTGCTCCCATAATTTGCCCGATGGCACGACCCGTTCGAGTGCCGCCCGTGAACGTAACCATGTCGACGTCCGGGTGCGAGACCAGCGTGCGACCCGATTCCCCAGCTCCGGTTACCACGTTTAGTACACCGGCAGGAAATCCCGCCTCTAAGGCAAGCCGTCCATACTCCAATCCAATTTGGGGCGTGATTTCAGAGGACTTAAGCACGATGGCATTTCCCGCAGCCAGCGCAGGCGCCAGCTTTTGGGCCTCAAGTGTCAACGGCGAATTCCAGGGAGTGATAGCAGCCACAACACCGACAGGCTCATATTCACTAAAACCAAAATACGATCCGCGCGCAGGGACGACTTCCCCCTGAGATGTCTCGCAAACGGCAGCGTAATACCTGAAAAACTCGGCTGCTCCTGCGACCTGGGCGCGGCTCTCGGCTACTGTCTTGCCGTTGTCACGAGTCTGCGTGTCAGCCAGGTGCTCCGCGTTCGCTTCCACGAGATCCGCAAAGCGGTGCAGCAAACGGGATCGGCGGTGCGCTGGCATGTCGCGCCATTGTGGGTTGCCTAGCGCTTGCCTGGCCGAAGATATTGCATCATTGATATCTTCGATTGACGACTCTGCGACGACTGCGCTTACGCTGCTGTCGGCCGGGTAAATGGACTCAAACGTGGGCCGACCGACGTGGCGCCATTCGTTGCCGATTAGGAAGGGACGAATCATGAGGAAGCCTTTGAAGAAGAGGCGGGAGTAGATGAAGAGCCCAACACTGCCGTGAGGGCGGTTTCCTTGACGGCTTGAGGTCGATAGGGCGCTTCGAGAAAGGCCAAGTCTTCAGCACACAACTCGACATCAAGTGCAAGGACAGCTTCGTCAAGGTGGCTGTCGTCAAGCACGCCACACAGAATGGAACTTACCAAGGAATTCGACAGCACCCACGCCATCGCAAGCCGGGCCGGTGGAATGCTCTTTTGCGATGCCATGTCCAGGACCCGCTCGAGCACGGCCTGGTCCGCAGAGCCACCATACAGTGCGTGCGCCTTTGCATCGCTTGATGCGCGGGCCAACTCGTTCGCAGATTGCGATGTGGGCCGGTCCTCGCGGTTGCCCGCCAACCATCCCCTTGCAAGTGGGCTATAGACCATGACGCCAATGCCCTCCTGCTTACACAACGGCAACACATCACGCTCGTCCTCGCGATAGCACAGGTTGTATTGAATCTGTGCGACTGACATCGGCAGCCGATTGCGGAACGTTGACGTGTAAGAAGTTCGTGCCATGGCCCATGCTGGATAATTCGAAAGGCCCGTGTAGAGCACCTTACCTTCACGCACCAATTCCTCAAGTGCGTCGAGAGTTTCTTCAATCGGGGTGAGCGGATCGGGCTGATGCAACAGATAGATGTCGATATAGTCAGACTTCAATCGCTGCAGCGATTGATGCAAGCTGGTACGGAGATGCTTTCGTGACAGCCCCCCCGTTTGGTCCTGCTCGCATAGGCAACCCAACCTTGGTCGAGATCACCACCTCGTGGCGCGCATTGGCGCGCGCTACGGCGCCGCCGAGAATCTCTTCGCTGGCGCCATACGAATAAAAATCGGCAGTATCAAAGAAATTGATGCCGCAGTCTAATGCGCGCCTCACGAATCGCTCACCTGCGTCAGCGGAAAGGACCCAGGGCTGCCAGGAAGCGTCGCCGTAAGACATCATGCCCAGACATAGCTTGGACACTTGTAAGCCGCTGCGGCCGAGATTTGTGTATTTCATGTTGCCGTTACCCCTTGGAAATCACTCGTCGATCAGAATGTTGGATGCCTTGGCAACCTCCTGCCAGTTCCGGAGATCCTCGGCCAAGAATGAAGTGAGTGCAGGGCCTGTCAACAAACTGGGCTCAGCGCCTGCGGCCAGGAGTCGCTCGCGAAACGCTGGATCTTGCATGATTGCGGTGATCTCACTTGCCAGGCGGTCAACAATCGCGCCGGGCAGACCCTTCGGGCCGATCAACGTGAACATGGAGATGCCTTTGACCTCGGGAAAGCCAGCCTCTGCCGTCGTAGGCACGTTAGGTAGCAACGGATGACGCGTTGGCCCGGTCTGGGCGATCGGGTGGAGCTTATCCTGGCGGGATGCGACGTCGATCGGACCTAACACGCCCATGTCGATCTGGGCGCCCAGCAGATCCTGGACAATCTGCGAGCCACCCTTGTAAGGCACGTGCAGCAGATCCACGCTGACGCGCGAACGCAACTGCTCTCCCACCAAGTGAAGAATTCCTCCTGTGCCGCTCGATCCATAACTGACCTGCCCTGGATGCGCCTTGGCATATTCCACAAACTGCCGCAGCGTACGTGCCGACATGCGATCGCTCACTGTATAAACCAATCCGGTCGTCGCGACGCGAGCAATGGGGGTGAAATCCTTGAGCGCATCCCATGGCGGGCGCTTGCGGGTGCTAGGGAGGATCGTGAGATCGGACGCTGCCATCTGCAGCGTGTAACCGTCCGGCGCGGCGCGCATCACTGCCTCGCCTGCGATCTGCGTACTGCCACCAGGTCGATTTTCAATTAGCACTGGCTGACCGAGGCGTTGCTGCAAGGCCCCGGACAGAACGCGCGCAACAGAGTCGGTAGTGCCGCCTGGAGCAAAGCCCACAACGATTCGAATGGGCCGTGTTGGATACGCTTCTGCCGCCAGTGTGGAGGCTGACGTTAATGCAACGGACCAAGTCATCGCGAATAGCCATCCATGCAGCACCCTGCCCAGTAGGCTCTGTCTTGTTTTGATTTTCTTCATTGCTGTCTCCCTGTTGCTGTCTCGCGTTGAACCGTGTTGATCAACTTGTTTGTCGGTGGCAGTCTATGACTGCTGCTGCTGCTGCGCGTCCCCCCGTCGAGGGGACAAGGCGCTCCGGTGCATTCACCTATTGCGCAGTCCGGATACTGCGTCCATAGTGACGCGAGGCGAGTGCTGGCACTTAACAGGCGATCAACATGCTGCTCTTTGACATCACCACTGCTCCCAGCCGAGCGGCGGTACCGGCCGCCATGACCGCATCTTTGATCAACGCGATCGGCAGTCAGGACTGCAGCAGGCATCTACTCCAGGCCATGAATTACGTCGCGGAGTTCAGCCACTGCACCGTCTTTGAGTTTCGCGACAAGGGCACGCCTGCCTTTCTGGGGGCTTCCGGATGTCAGTCATCGGAAAGAGTGAATCGCTCGACGAAAGCGTATCTGGGACGCTTTCACTGCATTGAGCCTATGAGGTCGGTCATGCATGCAAAGGAGGATCGCATTTTCCTGCGACATCACACCGCTGCGGACCTCGAAGACGATGACTATCGGCGCATTTGCTACGACTCGGTCGCGATCATCGATCGACTTTCCATTGTGGCTAAGGCTAGAGACAACTCTTGGCTGATCGTGAACCTGTTCCGCGACGCGTATCAGGGCCCGTTGCCGGAAGACCGTCTGAACGCAGTCTCCCAATACGCTTCCCTCATCGTACTGGCCACGCGACAAGGGCTTGCCCTGGAGCGACAGCAACCGGACACTCGGGCGAACGCGCTGCCGATGTCCGACAATTTGCTCACAGCCACGCTTTCCCCTCGCGAGAAGCAGGTTTGCCGACGCATCCTGGCAGGTATGTCGCATGCAGCAATCGCCGAAGAGCTCGGCGTACTCATGTCGAGCGTTGTCACCTTCCGCAGACGTGCCTATGTGAAGCTGGACGTGAACAACGCGTGCGAGCTACGTCGGGCATTAAGTGGACCCGGTGACGAACACTAAGCAGCGCCAACACGTGCTCGGGCCTCCTAGCTCAAGGCCTTCAAGGCGCAACTAGTCGCCGGATCCGGGGAGCCGGAGGCCTCAGTCGCTATCGTCGCGTTGTCGTACGGCCCTAACACCGGTCTCTCGCACATTCGCTTGGAATCGGGCGAAAGTGCAGCACGCGCTAGTTGTTCGGGGCTTCGTGCCCGCACTCGCTAGGCCGTCCGGTGCTTTGGCATCGCATGGGAACCAGGTCACGGCGCGGCGATGTGCAATCTTCGTTGCGCGGCTTGACTGCGGTAAGTCTCGTCTTGCGTGTCGGTGCCGCAACGCGCTGGCCCAAGTGATCGCGTTGCTCGGCGTATCCAAACCACCTCGCGTCGCTTTGTTTGCCAACCGGCGGACGGCATGATCGGTGTACCGTCGTTAGCGCAGTCTGGGATGCCTTCAGTACTAACACGCGCGGCGTTCAAGCACACAGCCGGATATGAGTAGCACTTCCTGGGAAATTGACATAGGCGTCTCCCTCGCCAATTTGCTCGCCCCAGCCCTGGCGCTCCTGCAAAGCCCGCTTTACCGCTAAGGTAAGGTGCATGGCGCACCCCGCACGCCACTAGCAGAGAAAGACCCATGGACAGGCGTTTGAGATGAACGGCGCGTATGCGCAGTCGGAGGCGCAATGGCACGCTGGATGTTGATCAGCGTCGGCAGCTGCGCCAGGCTCGCACCAATATGATGACCGGAGCCTTGCAGTGCTCCTGACACGGCGCCAGCGCCTACCAGCACCGCTAGCGCAGGGGTTGTTTGGATTTCGCATTATGCTCGTTGTCCATTATTACCGACAGGCCGCACTGATGTAATTGCATGCAAGGCGAGGGCCACAACGCTCAGTCACCATCTGAGTGGCATCATCTTTCCTCCCGGATGTGCGCCAATCAACCGTTGTGGCCGGACTGGTTGTCATGGTCGGTAGGTGTCGTGAAATCCCTTGTCCGCGCCTGCCGTCCGCAGTAAATATTCATGATAAAAAAAGGTGCCCAGTACAACTCTCGCGTTATTAAGAGCGGGCGTTTCCGAAGCAGCCGCTGCCAAGTAATTCAAAGGGGCCAAGCGGATCAACGATGCTTGAGCACCCGCCGTACGAGGGTTCTCAACCACAGGTTGGATGCGTCCTTGTGATGCTTGGCGTGCCATACTTGAGTGATATCCACGGTCGGGCTCGGAAAAGGTAGTGGATGGGTCCGCAGGCGAGGGTTGTTTTTGAAGGCCAGCGATACGTCCATTGGGATGATGGCGACGAGTGTCGTGTTCGGAATTAAGCTTAGCAAACTAAGGAAGTGGGGAAGGACTAGGAATATGCGGCGCCTGATCTTCAGGTCCTGCATTGTCCTATCGATAACTTCCTGGCTTCGCCCTTCGGTCTTGATGGCGACATGGGTGCTTTCCATGAAGCCTTCCATTGACAACTGCCCGTTTTGGAGCCGCGGGTGGTCCTTGTCGCTCAGGCAGACAAAGCCGCTTGTGCGTAAAATGTTCTGCTGGAACATGCCCTGATTCTTCAAATCAGGGAAATAGCCGAGTGCAAGATCCACTACACCGGATTCAAGCGTTTCCTCGATTTTGGCAGCAATCGGGGAGACAGTTTTAAGCCGCACGTCTGGCGCGGTACGCCTGACCTCATCGACGATCGCCGGCAGATAGGCCGTTTCACCCACGTCGGTCATACAGAACGTGAACGTCTTGCCGGCCCGCGCTGCGTCGAACGGCTGTGTGCTCAAGATTTTTAGGCGCGTGACTTCCAGTACCTGCTGGATCGGCCCAGCCATCTCGATGGCCCTTGGCGTCGGGTGCATGTCATTCTTCACACGTACAAAAAGCGGGTCATCGAATAGTGTCCGCATTTTCGCAAGGGCATGACTCGTCGCTGGCTGGCTAAGTGCGAGTTTCTCGCTCGCCCTCGACACGCTGCGCGTCTCCCACAGCGCTTCAAATACAAGCAGGAAATTCAAGTCCAGTCCGTGCAAGCCCATAACGCCTTCCAGCAAAACCAAGATCATCCCACGAGCTGGCCGCCTGGAAGGCAAGGCTTTACCCGAAGTTGCGACACCCGCTGCTAGTCGATGCGCAGGCCAATGTCCTGAATTACGGTGGACCATTTGGCCGTTTGTGACTTGACGAACGCGGCAAGCTCTTGCGGCGAACTAGTCAGTGGTGCAAGCCCAATTTTTTCCAACTTCACTTTCGTATCTGCGCGATTCATCAACGCCGTGACCTCGCGGTTGAGTCGGTTGATAATTTCCGGAGGTGTGCCGGCTGGTGCGACTAAACTTTGCCACACGGAGACGTCATATCCAGGGACGCCCGATTCTGCGACGGTGAGCAAATCGGGCATCGCTGCTATGCGACGAGCGCCCATCACAGCTAACGGCCTGACCTTACCAGCCTGTGCGTTTGGGACAATAGTGGCCGCTGCTTCCATAGTCACCTGGACCTCGCCCCCCATCACAGCGACGATCGACGTTCCTCCACCCTTGTACGCCACAGGAGTCATGCGCACCTTGGCCATTTGATTGAGGAGCTCGCCGCCCACATGCATGGTCACAGTTCCATGGGCGAAGTTGATCTTGCCGGGACTTACCCGGGCCAGTGCCAACAACTGTGCGAGATTCTCTGCCGGAAACGAATTGTTTACGGCAATGATGCAAGGCACTTCTGCAACTAGGCCAATCGGTTCGAAGTCCTTTGCAGGATCGTAGGCGAGCTTGCTGTATAGGCTTGGATTCATGGCCAAAGTGGAATCGATCGCCAAGAGCAAGGTGTAACCATCCGGCGCAGCACGGGCGACCGTCTGCGCGCCGATAACTGTATTGGCTCCCCCTCTATTGTCGACGATGACCTGTTGACCCAACGATTCGCTCAAGCCTTGGGCGATGATCCGGCCAAGGATGTCTGCTGGCCCGCCGGCGGGAAACGGTACAACCAAGCGTACCGGGCGGGACGGGTACGACGCTGTGTCAGCCAGAACTTTGATCGGCATTAGAGCGATCAAGGCGCACGACAGCACAACGGTGAAAGGGCTCTTTGGCAGCATGTTTTGTCCTGATCGTGGAATTGTTATCGAGCGGAGCGGAGGGGTTGCATCAAAAGCTGACCGGCTCCCGAGATTGGATCGTCGATCCCGACGAGCGCCATGGCGTGCCAGAACGCAGCGCTGTTGCTCGTTATGACCGGTCGCCCCAATATTGCTTCCAAGTCATGTATCGCCTCCAACGATCGTGTCGCCGTGCAACTGATCACGTATGCGTCTGCGGACGGATCGCGATGGTCGATTGCAAATTCCTTCCATCGCTCAGGAGTAATGGCCATCATGTCGGCAACTCCTCGGAAGCCGAATCCTGCTATCGCACAAATATCAAACCCAGCACTTCGGAAGAACGTAGCTTCTCTAGCGTTTACCTCGTCGCAGTAGGGCGACAGCATCACAATGCGTCTCGCTTCCACGGCTGTTAGCGACGCAATAAGGGCTTGTGCAGTGGTGGTTGCGCGGCGTCCGCTCGATGACTCGATACGTCGCACAAGCTGCGCTTCGAGCGCTGCGCTGAATGACGATACGGCGGTGCAATGGAAAAGAATCAAGTCCGGTTCAGCATCGCGCAGAAGGCTTGCTGCCTCTTCAACGCTATCTGCCATCCGCATCAGTTCATGATGCGACGATCCGGTCAATGCAAGTCTGGTCGTATGCATGGAGACACAAGAAGGCATCAATGCAGCCAGCTGTGGCTCGGCAAGCTGATTTCCTGAAGGCAAGATTAGCCCCAGCCGGGCCCGAGTCCCATAGTTGATTGGTCTCACGAGTCCGTTCGGGATAACGTGCCCGGTCCATGTGCAATGTTCATGTCGTCCTCCGTTGGCATGCCGTGCTGGCGGCTTTTTTGCTTGGCTGGATTCTTCAGCATGCCCGCTTGCCCGCCAAGTAGTGGACGCGAATACAGAGTATTCAGAATTTCTATGAGCCTATCTTCGCGGGCACCGCTCCCCTATTCATCTGACGAATAGGCTCCATGCGTCACCGCACATTGCGCATCGTCTGACAGTCCATAAAATACTTAGAACTCGAACGATATTCTCGAGAACTTATAAAAATTTCGATTGGAGACAACACATGAGATGGCGCCCTTTTGCATCAGTGATGGCAGCCTGTATGGTCCTGACGACGGCCCTGGCGCATGCTGCGGAGCGCAATGCGTATCCCAGCCGTCCCGTCCGTATGGTGGTGCCGTTCCCGCCCGGTGGACCGACCGACATCTTGGCCCGCGTGCTCGGTCAGCACCTCTCAGAGAGTCTTGGGCAGCCTTTCGTCGTGGAGAATAAGTCAGGCGCGAATACGTTGATAGGCGCCGAGCTGGTGGCCCGCTCTGCCCCTGACGGCTACACACTGCTAATGGCTGTGGACAACACACTCGTCATGAATCAGTTTCTCTACAGCCGGCTCTCCTATGACCCGGTGAAAGATTTTTCTCCAATCGCCAAAGTGGCCGATTCTCCACTGATCATGGTCAGTGGGAAGGATGGCCCGAAAACGCTTAACGAACTTGCTGCAATGGCACGCGCTCAGCCGGGCAAGATCTCTTATGGATACGGCACTATCACGTCCCAGTTGGCTGGCGAGATGTTGAAGAGTGAGCTGGGGCTAGACATGGTTGGCGTCTCCTATCGCGGAAGTAACGGAACAATCCAAGGGATGCTTTCACAAGACGTCACGTTCGTCATCGACGGCGTTGCCACAGCTCTTCCCCATATCAAGAGTGGCAAGCTCCACGCCCTTGCGAACCTCAGCCAAACCCGCATCCCGGACCTGCCCGCATTGAGGCCAGCGGCCGATCACCCGCGCTCGCACGAGATGAACGTAGCTGTATGGATGGCGCTAGTCGCTCCCGCCGGGACACCCGAAGCGGTCATCCAAAAAATCGAGGCAGGAGTCAGCGCTGCTTTAAAGAAGCCTGACGTTCAAGAAAAACTGTTGGGAGCCGGTCTGGTGCCAAAGGCTGGCACGTCCGCAGAGCTGAAGCAGCTGATTAGTACGGAATCTGCCCGCTGGAAGCCCGTCATCGAGCGCGCTGCAATCAAGATCCAATGAACCCGGCGATTCCGCGCCGCCCCTTAAATTCCGCATTGCCCCTCAATAAAGGAATCATCATGTCGAGTTTGCCCAAAACTGAAGCTGCTACCGTCGCTCCCATTGCCAATAGTGCCGATGAATGGCGAGATGAGATGGCCCGCTTGTCGCAGTCGGCCGTACCGAGTTTTTTCAAAATTCGCGCGAGACTTCCAATCGAGGGCCGCACCAACCAGGTACTGGGCGCGTCACGGCACATGAACGTGGTGCTGAAGACCTATGCGAGCGGCGGTGAAAACGAATTGCACGCTCATTCGAACGAGGATCATGTCTTTGTCGTCATGCAAGGCAGTGCCTTGTTTTACGGCCCGCGGGGAGAAACGCGGCGTGTGGTGAAAAACGAGTGCGTGCTGATTCCTTGCGGCGCGTTTTACTGGTTCCAGGCTGAAGAGAACGAGCCGCTCGTGATGCTGCGCATTGGCGCTGCCGTCAACCCGGATTCCGACGTGCTTGCGCGTGTCGATCCTGACGGCATGCCTTTCGACGGCTACTCGGAAAAGAACAAGGAAGTCGCATATCGCCTGCATGAAGACCAGTGGTTCGAATAACGCCTGTCAAGTGACGTATCAAGCTCCCTTATCTACTGACATCCTCGAGCACACCCTATGCCTATCCTTTGCCAACCTCCGTTGACTTCGGAACGCCGCCCCACGTTGCGTGCGCCTCAGGGCGCGACCGATTGCCACGTCCACGTCTACGGCCCGAACAGCGATTACACGCTCGCTTCAACGAGGACTTTCGATGTTCCCGAGGCGCTTCCCGCAAACTTGGCAGGCACGCTTGATCGGCTGGGAATCGATCGTGTTGTCCTGGTTCAGCCAAGCGGGTACGGCATAGATAATCGGCGCCACCTTGACGCGATGCGCGAAGTCGGGCGTCCAGCCCGGATGATCGCTGCGTTAAGGGCCGATACGCCGGACGCAGAGCTCGACGCAATGCACGAAGCCGGCGTGCGCGGCGTGCGCTATACAATTGGACATGCTGGAGCCGCCCCGCTGACCGAGATGCCCATCCTGGCCGAAAGGATCAAGCGGTTGGGCTGGCATGTGCAGTTGCACGTGATGAACGATGGAGGCGGCGCGCCTCTGGCCGACATGGAGTCGACCTTGGCCCGACTTCCAGTAGACGTGGTCATAGACCACCTGGGATCCCTGCGGGCCTCCGACGGCGTCGACCAACAGGGATTCCAAGCGTTGCTGCGGCTTGTCGGGCGCGGAAGGACTTGGGTGAAGCTCTCTGCGGGATACCGGCTGTCGAACACCTCTCCGCCATACAGCGACCTGGTGCCATTCGTTCAAGCGCTTCTGGAACAAAACGCTAACCATCTGCTATGGGGGAGCGACTGGCCTCACGTGTCCTTTGAAGGTTCGATGCCGGATACGGCCGATCTGCTTGATCAGATGAACGCCTGGATTCCTGATACGGCTGTTCTCGAGCAGATCCTGGTCGAAAACCCAGCCGAGCGGTATGGCTTCTAGAGAATGCAGTTCTCACACCAGCCGCCCTTCGAGGCGAAGAAGAGCGGTCATTACCGTAGGACTCGCGGGCCGAGACTTAGCAACGCGCCCATCATTGCACCATACACATGAGCAGATACGATGATCGCGCCGCCGATCATCTCCTCTTCCGATGCGCCGGGCCCAACCCAAACCTGGGAGGCAAGCCGACCGACTATCAGGAGCAACAGAGTGGTCATACGCCAGTCGCGGCCCGCAGATGGCAAGCTGCCTCGCACCAACACACCATAGATCACGCCCGACAGTCCTACGTAATGGGCTAACTTCGGGTCAAGCAACAGCAGGCCGAGCCCAACGCCTATCGCCATCGCACCTACTTCCAGCCAAAATCGGCGGCGGGCGAACAATTTGGGAAACAGCAATGCGCCCACTATCCACCCACCTACGTTAAGCAGGCAATGAGTCCAGCCAAGGTGTACCAGCTGCCCGGTAAGCAAGCGCCACGCCTCGCCGTCAAGAATTGCGGCGCGATCGTAGCGCAGAGACATCGTCGACTCCGGCGCCAACAATTGAAGCACGAGAAGCATCAAAACGACTGCACTGGAATTGCCAAAGCCTCGCCCGAACGGTTTGTCACTTTGGGGCACTTCTTGAGGCGGCGACATGGTCGGCAACTCACGCACTCAGAGCTCGGCGCTCTCGGCTATGCGTCGGGAGAGCTCCCGCGTCGAAGGCATGCGCCGTTCGGCATTGTTCACGTGCGCCTCGTCTTCGGCCAAGTTAGTAATGATCGCTAGCAGCACTTTGCGCGCAGTACGGATCTCGGCGGGCTTAAGCCCCTTGGTGCCGATGTCATTGATTTGTTCAGCCAGCGGCACCAGCTTCTTTTTCAGTGCTTTACCTTTGCGCGTCAGGAAAACATGCATGTTCTTCTTGTTGCCCGGCAGGTGCTTGCGCTCGACGTAGCCCAAAGCTTCCATTGCCTTCATCGCCGAAAAGGTGGTCGGTTCCTGCACGCCAGCTTGCTCACTCAATTCGCGTTGCGTCAGCCCATCAGACTCCCACAGGATCCGTAAAAACGCCCAGTGCCCGAACGAGACATCATGCTCCGTCAGACGCATCTGAAGGCCGCGTACCAATGCGCGCGTCGCGTCTTTCACAAGGTGAGCCAGGCGATCGTCGGGAACGGCCTCGCGCCAATGGTCGAGGACGGTCCGCGTTTCTTCGTTTGAATTCATGCTTCGCAACGCTTCATGTTTAAGAGATGGCCAGAGGTAGGTGACCCGGCGGAAGCATAGCCGGGCTGCTGCAAGGCACTCACTATAAACGCCCTTGATAGCGAAGAACTAAGTGGCGAAGGAGAGCGCTTTGCGGCGTGCAATCGACATTTTCCGAAGCGCCTAATTCAGTCCGCTTGGATTCCTCCCGATTTGTGCTCACGCCTTCGCGTTGCCGGTTCGTACGCGATTGCAAGCAGCTCAAGGGTTTCTCCTCTCACTCGAATCGGCTCGATGCGCTTGACACACCGAACCTTAATCAATATTCTATTAGAGAGCTAATTAAATTATTAGATTGCTTAGCTTTTTTAGAAGAGGTTGAGGTAGCGTTCTGGCCCAACTGCATGGCACGCCTGCGACATCGAATGCGGCGGCACATAACGACGTACATCAGGAGACAAGACAATGAACCCAATCAGGATAGTGGCCTGTTTGCTCGCAGCTGTTGCGTGCGCAAGCGGCGCTGCTCAGGCCCAAAGCCGCCCGACTTACTACACGAGTGGCGGTGTCAAGGCGCTGTACTACACGCCCGACGCAAATCCCAATCCGAAGGTGGCCTTTCTCATCGTGCATCGCACGGGCAATTATTTGAGCCACATTGGTTGTTCGGAGCTTTCCAAGCGCGGGTATGCGGTTTTCTGCATGAACACCCGCTTCGAGAACAACGAGTTCCAGGTCGATTGGGACCGCATTGCACTCGACGTAAAGGTCGGTGTCGAATATTTGCGTAAGCAGCCGGGGATCGAGAAAGTGATCCTCTTCGGTCATAGCGGCGGCGGGCCGACCGTAAGTTTTTACCAAGCCGTAGCGGAGAAAGGCATCGGTTTTTGCCAGGACACGCGCAAGATCGTTCCCTGCAATAACGACCTAGCGAATCTTCCCCCAGCCGACGGTCTGATCCTCGCCGATGCGCACCCAGGTGTTCCGGTCATCTTGCTTCGTAGCCTGAATGGATCGGTGTTGCGCGAAACGCCGGGCGCCTTTGATCCGGCGCTTGATCCTTACAGCCCCGCCAATGGCTATAACGCTGCGGGCGCCTCGACTTACTCACCCGACTTCCAAGCGCGTTATTTTGCTGCCCAGTCGCGCCGCATGAATTCGCTGATCGCCGAAGCTGATCGCCGCACCAAAGACATTGCGGCCGGCAAAGGGCCTTTCCCCGACAACGATCAATTCGCGATTCCGCATGGCGGCAATCCGGGAGCAGGTCCTGGCGGAGCATCGCAGCTGCATAGCCTCGATCCGCAAATTTCACTGCGCAAAACCCAGCGTCCTCAAAAGTTGATCCGCAACGATGGCTCGATCGACCGCCAGCTTGTGACAACCGTGAGCCCAGTGGAGCTCGATACGCTGGCTTCGACGATGTCGTTCAACCGCGGTACGAAGCAGTTATCGCTGCGCTCGTTCCTGTCCACCCAAGCGGTGCGCTCTACAAACTCGCTGGATGGGATCGACCATTGTTCGAGCAACAACTCAACGATCTGCGCGGTAGGTGCGATCTCAGTGCCAACCCTTGTCATGGGGATGGGAGGCTATCTGTTCATCCGGGACTCCGAAGAGGAATTTGATGCTTCGGCGGCCAAGGACAAGGATCTGGTGTTCATTGAAGGCGCAACGCATGGCTTCACGCCCTGCGCCAACTGCATGAACACAGGTGGCGCTGCGGCCTATTCGAATAGCGTCAAAAACCTATTTGATTACGTCGACGGCTGGGCTTCCCCAAGATACCGGGCAGATTCCAGTCCCGTCCTGAGCGGAGGCGGCAGCATGTCGCTCGAAGCTTTGGCCGGGTTGGCTGTCCTGGCTGCACTCATCGCTTTGACGCGCTGGCGTGGTCTCGTCACTCATTTGATTGGACTTCGGGCCCGCCGCTGAACGCACGGATACGACTGACTTTTCTACTCCGCCCCTCGCGCAGTTTCGTCTGTGCGAAGGGCTAACTCACGTCTGGAATCACCATGCCATCTCCCCTCCGACTCGCCGTCGCCGGCGTGCTAGCTCTTGCTGTCACCCTGCCTGCGATCGCACAAGACGCCGATCGAGCCTGGCCAAAGAAGCCCATCCGGATGATCGTTCCGTTTACGCCAGGTGGCAGCAATGACGTTCTCGCCCGTTCTTTAAGTCAACATCTTGGCAAGACATGGGGCCAACCGGTCGTCGTTGAGAACAAGCTTGGTGCAGCGGGCAACATTGGCGCTGAACTCGTTGCCCGCGCTCCCTCAGACGGCTACACGTTGTTGATCGCTGCCAACAACGTGATGTCCGTGAATCCGGCGTTGTACCGACTTGGCTTCGACCCGGCCAAGGATTTCGCACCCGTCAGTCTGCTGGGCACGGTTCCGATAGTGCTGGTCGTCAACCCCAGTTTGCCAGCCAAGGATGTCGCGCAGTTGGTCAGTTACGCCAAAGCGAACCCAACCAAGTTGAACTATGCATCTTCAGGAACCGGTTCGCCCCAGCATTTGTCTGCTGAACTTTTCAACAAATTGGCTGGCGTGCGGATGACGCATGTGCCGTACAAGGGCGCTGCGCCTGCAACTGCGGACGTTCTTGCCGGTCAAGTGCAAGTACTGTTTGCGCCGATCAATTCTGTTCTTCCCCACATCAAGTCTGGCAAATTGCGGGCGCTGGCGGTCGCCGGCGAATCTCGCGCGCAGTTGCTCCCTGATGTACCAACAATTGCCCAGGCTGGCTACCCGGCCTACCGCAGCGACATCTGGATTGCGTTAGTTGCACCAGCAGGCACGCCGGCCGACGTCGTGCGCCAGATTCAGACTGAGACACGCAACACGCTGGCCGACCCTGCGGTGATCGAAACACTGGCTCAGCAGGGCATCGAGGCCAAATCCACCACGCCAGACGCCCTGCGCGCACTCGCCGCAAGCGACCTGGCGCGCTGGACAGACGTCATCAAGTCGTAGGGCATCGTTGCGGATCAGCAGCCATAACGGCGACGAATGCCGCATGCCCTTCAACGCTTCTTCTCACTCAACCCATTTGCGCACCACGCGCCTATCCGCTTCTGGAGCATTCCATGTCCCTGTCCTTCCTGCGGGCAACCCCGCTTCCTCTGACCCTAGCTCTTGCATTGTTTGGGACGGCGGCCTCCGTGGCCATCGGCCCCGCATTCGCAGCCGATGACGGCGCAAGCTACCCGAATCGAGTCATTCGTTTCGTGGTGCCTTACGCCCCGGGCGGCTTGCCAGACACAGTCGCCCGCGTCGTAGCCCAGCGTCTTACCGAACACATGGGGCAGAGTGTGGTCGTCGAGAACAAGCCAGGCGCCAACGGGGTGATTGCTGCCCAGACGTTGAAAAGCGCCCCCAGGGATGGATACACATTCTTGGTCACTGACGGCTCAATGATGTCGATCAATCCAGCCATTTATAAAAACCTGGCCTACGACCCAGCCAAGGATTTCGTTCCAGTATCGCTCGTTGCTACATCGCCGTTGTTTCTAGCCGCAAACACAGAGCTCAAGGTCAACACGCTTCAGGAATTCGTTGCGCTAGCCAAAAGTAAGCCGGGCGAGTTGAATTACGGATCATCAGGCATCGGCAGCAGCCACCACTTGACCATGGAGGCAGTCAAAGCTGCTCTGAACCTTCAAATTAGCCATGTGCCGTTTCGAGGGTCGGGTCAGTCGGTGCCGGCGCTTGTAGGCAATCAGGTCGGCGTTGTATTCGCCGCCCTGCCTTCTTTGTCGGGATTTGCCGAGAACGGCAAGGTAAAAATCCTGGCCACAAATTCCGCTTCGCGCTCGGCGCTTGCTCCCGACATCCCCGCTATCTCGGAAATCATTCCCGGCTTCAATTTCGCGGTGACAGTCGGCGTTCTGGCCGCAACAGGGACGCCGTCCTACGCGGTTACCAAAATAAACGCTGAGGTGACTCGTGCTCTCAAGACGCCTGAAGTCATCAAACAATTGAACACCCTTGGAATTGAGCCGGTTGGTGGTCCCGCTGATCGTTACGCCGCGGCCATTGCCGAGGAAGGAAAACGCTACCAAGGCGCGATCAAGGCAGCAGGCATCAAAGCTGAGTAATTCGAGCAGAGAGCAACCTGCATTGGACAAAACCCCAGGCTTCTCATACACTCCAATTTAGTTAGATATCTAACGAATCGAATAAAGATTCTGCAAACATCTGTCGAGGGCAAATCATGCTGACCAACGAAGAAAACGATCTGCTGTGCCGCGTCGAGGGCGATGCCCCGATGGGCCAATTGATGCGCCGGCACTGGACCCCAGTCTGTCTGAGCGAGGAAGTGAGCGAGCCCGATGGCACGCCCGTCAAGGCGCGCGTGCTCGGCGAAGACCTGGTAGTGTTTCGCGATACCGAAGGCCGCGTAGGTGTCATGGATGAGTTCTGTCCGCACCGTCGCGTATCGCTGGTGTATGGACGCAATGAAGAGTGCGGCCTGCGTTGCCTGTATCACGGCTGGAAAATGGACGTGGAAGGCACGGTGATCGAGATGGTTTCCGAGCCGTCGGCCAGTGCCATGACGGAGAAGGTCAAGCACAAGGCCTACAAGGTGCAGGAATGGGGTGGGTTTGTGTGGGCCTATATGGGTCCTCAAGACAACATCCCCGAGTTCGTGCCGCCGCCTTGGGCACCCACGAAAGACACTAAAGTCAGCATTGCCAAGATCCTGATCCCTTGCAATTGGGCGCAGATCCTGGAGGGCGCGATCGACTCGGCGCACAGCGACAGCCTGCACTCGTCCGACTTTCTGCCTGCACGCGTTGGCGGTGCCGAAGCGACCGGCAAGAACTGGTTGCGTCCGTCGACCGACAAGGCGCCGCGCATGCAGGTGCAGTGGGGTGGCTACGGTTTCCGCTACGCGGCCATTCGCCGGCCGATCACTAAGGCATCCGAGAACAACTATGTGCGGTCCACCGTATTCGTGGCGCCAGGGACCGTGCTGATCCCGCCCAACAACCTGTACAACGTCGCCAACATCAACGTTCCAATGGACGACACGAATACGGCGTTCTACTTCATTTCCTGGGGCGATCCGGCCAAAGCCCCGGATACCGAAACCTGGCGCAAGTTCTTGGGCGCGCAGATCGGCATTGACGTTGATGCTCAATACTACCCATTCCGCAATGCCGATAACCGTTTCAAGCAGGATCGCCAGGCCATGAAAGCTGGCAACTTCACCGGCATCACGGGCTTTCCAAATCAGGACATCGCGATGTGGGTAACGATGGGTCCAATCGCCAATCGGTCGGACGACCGGCTGGGCGCCAGCGATTTCGCAATCGTCGAGTTCCGGCGCCAGATGCTGGAAGCGGTCAAGGCGTTCCAGGAAGGCCAGCCGGCCATCGGCACAGGCGACTTGCGAATTCCGTCTGAAATCTGCTCGTTCCAGGCAATCATTCCGAAGACTACTGACTGGCGTGACTTTGCCGCCCGCCCGGTGTGGACCACGGACGCGAACGCCCCACAACTCGACAGCAACTACCAGACGACCTGATCGTCACGGAGACAGATGTGAACCTGCGACTTTCCATCGCCATGGGCGACTATGACCGTAACCGCGCGTTGTTCGACGGCGGCGTGCAGATCGACGGTGTCGATCCGGTCTTTATGCTGCTCAACCCGGAAGAAATGTTCTTTCGCGCGTTCCGCAGCATCGACTTCGACGTGAGCGAACTGTCGTTCTCGAGCTATCTGGTCAAGCATGCGAAGGGCGAATGCCCGTACATTGCGCTGCCAATCTTCCTGTCGCGCGCCTTCCGGCATACATCGATCTACGTGCGTAAGGACCGGATCAAGACGCCGGGTGACCTGAAGGGCAAAAAAATCGGCGTGCCCGAATACCAGCTGACGGCCAACGTGTGGGCGCGCTCCATTCTTGAAGACGACTACGGTGTAAAACCATCAGACGTTACCTGGGTGCGCGGGGGTATTGACGAGCCCGGCCGTCCGGAAAAGATCAAGCTGCAATTGCCGGGAAATGTGACGATGATTGATGCGCCCGAGGGCAGCACGATTTCGGACCTGCTGGATCGCGGCGAGATTGATGGCTTCATGGCCCCGCGCCCGCCAGGCGGCGCCGCGAGGCACAACCCGAACGTGGGCTGGCTGTTCGATGATCCGACCGCGGTGGCCAAGGACTACTTCAAGCGCACCGGCGTCTTCCCCATCATGCATGTGGTGGGCCTGCGCAAGGAACTGGCGGCGCAGCACCCGTGGCTGCCGGCGGCGCTGGTCAAAGCGTTTGAAAAGTCCAAGGCTGCCGCACTGGACAAGCTGGCGGACACGTCCGCCACCAAGGTCACCCTGCCCTTCGTTGAAGAGCAACTGAAGGCCGCGAAAGAGACGATGGGCGAGGACTACTGGTCCTACGGCGTGCAACCTAATATGCGGACTCTGGAAACCTTTGTGCGGCATCACCACGCGCAGGGACTGTCGTCGCGTCAGGTGCCCGTGGAAGAGCTGTTCCATCCTGCCACCTACGAATCCTATAAAATCTAGGTCCTGAGATGGAAGACGCTAACGATACAAATAGCATGATGCCACTTCGTATAGCACGGGCGACCGATGCGGCGGTCGGCATTCGCAGCTTCGAGCTGGTGCATCCGGAAGGGCATGATCTGCCTCCATTTACCCCCGGATCTCATGTCAAGGTGCAAGTTCCCAATGATGAATTCCGGAAGTATTCGCTGTGCGGCGATCCGGAAGACCTGAGCAAATACGTCATCACGGTCAAGCGGGATGCGAACGGACGGGGCGGGTCGATCAGCCTGGTCGACGAGGCGAAGGAAGGCGACACGCTGCCCACATCGTTGCCCGACAACGCTTTTCCGCTGGTCGAGAAAGCATCGGCCTACATTTTCATTGCGGGCGGTATCGGCATCACGCCCATCCTGTCGATGATCCGGTCGTTTGGCGAGTTGCCACCCGCGCCCTGGAAGCTCTACTACTTGAGCCAGTCGGCCGAGACGACTGCGTTCCTTCAAGAATTGGCTGCGCCTGAGTGGATCAAGAACGTTAAGGTGCACCACAGTGGAGCCGATCCGGACAACGTATTCGACTTGTGGCCGGTGCTCGAAAAGCCGAATAAGGGGCATGTGTACTGCTGTGGTCCGCGAGGCTTGATGGAAGCCGTTCGCGATATGACGGGGCATTGGTCCCCTGCGAACATTCACTTCGAGAGCTTCCTGGAAGGCGGAGAGAAGCGGGCTGACGACACGCCGTTTACCGTAGAGCTGGCTAAATCCGGGCTAGAGTTTGAAATTCCGGTTGGTCAGTCGATTCTGTCAGTTCTACGTAAGGCAGAAGTCAAGGTGCCGTTCTCGTGTGAAAGTGGCACCTGTGGATCCTGCCGCACTGGGCTACTTGAAGGTGTCGCAGATCACCGCGATATGGTTCTGATGCCGGAAGAGGAAGACAACCAGATCATGGTGTGCGTCTCCCGTGCTAAATCCGATCGCCTGGTGTTGGACCTATGAGTGTTGCTATCTCTCCCCCCTCCGTGTAGGCGTCGCGGGACTTGGACGTGCATTTTCATTGATGTTGCCGACGTTCCTCGGCGATGTGCGTGTGCAGCTGGTAGCAGCATGCGACACACGCGAGACGGCGCGCGCGCAGTTCGCGCGTGACTTCGACGCGCCGACGTACGACTCTATCGAGGGCCTGGTTGCTGATAGCAACGTCGAGGTGATCTACATCGCAAGTCCGCACCAGTTCCATGCTGAGCATACGCGGCTCGCAGCCGCGCATGGAAAGCACGTCTTGGTCGAAAAGCCGATGGCCCTGTCATTGGAAGCTTGCGACGCCATGATAGAAGCTTGTAGGCAAGCCGGTGTGCATTTGCTGGTCGGCCATTGTCACAGTTTTGACACGCCCTATCTGGCCGCCCGTGAGGTAGTCAGTAGCGGACGACTTGGCGCGGTCCGTATGATCCAGGCAATGAACTATACGGATTATTTGCTGCGTCCGCGTCGGCCTGAAGAGTTGATGACCTCGGAAGGCGGAGGTGCCGTTTTCAGCCAGGCCGCACATCAAGTGGATATTGTGAGGTTGCTGGCTGGGAGCCGCGCTACTCGATTGCGCGCCGCGGTCGGAAACTGGGACCCTTCCCGGCCGACCGAAGGCGCTTATTCGGCGCTCCTGTGGTTCGAGAGTGGCGCCTATGCATCGCTTAGCTACAACGGCTACGGCCACTTTGACTCGGACGAGTGGATGGACTGGACCGGTGAGATGGGGCAGACCAAAGACCCCTCAGCCTATGGTTCGGCGAGGCGCAAGCTAGACACGGTAGCGTCCGCGCAGGAGGAGGCAGAGCTTAAAGCGAAAAGCACGTATGGCGGGCCGTCGTACCAGCCGCCCAAGCCCGCGGGGCCCGAGCAGAATCGATCTTGGCATCAGCATTTCGGTCCGATTATTGTTTCCCTCGATCAAGGTGACCTGCGCCCCATGCCACACGGCATTCAGGTGTACGGGCATTACACAAAAGATTGGATACCCTTACCTCAACCTACCGTTCCTCGTGCGGAAGTAATCGATGAGCTCATTGGCGCCGTGCGAAACGGCGTCACGCCGCTTCATGATGGAGTGTGGGCGAAGGCAACGCTCGAAATTTGTATCGCGATGCTGAACTCAGATAGTCAGGGTCAGGATGTTCTTCTGGTACATCAGGGAAACTGAAGCAGGAAGATGCCAAAGCCGGTGTCATGACGACGTTGTCCTAGAGGTGGAACACGTCGCCAGCCTAGTTCGCGATTGCGATAATTTAAGGCAGAGGACGTTCATTTCACCCGTTCAGCGCCCGGCAAGCGGGCCGCAACTCGCGCGGTCGGCAATAGCACCACCCGCGAGCCGCTTGGTCATGTGTAAAGCTTCGCGGGATTGGTGACGAGCACCTGCTGCAGCAACTGCTCGTCCTGCTCTGCGGCACGCGCAAGGAAGTCCAGCAGCCGCGCATCATCTGGCGGCGGCTCACCCGGCTCGAAAGGGTTTCGGTACATCGGATGCGGCCAATCGGTGCCCCATATCACGCGCTCCGTAGCGTTGTGCAAGACAGCGCGGGCTATTTCCAGACTGTCGGAGTAATCGGGTGCGCCCTCGACAGACCATCGATCGGAGTTGCACAACAGGATCCAAACGTTCTCTCGACGGTGCAGGTCAAGGAGCAGGCGCATGGCGGCTTGATCCACACCACCCTGAGGTCGCATGTGTGCGATATGGTCTATGACCAGCGGGGCGTCCACTGCACGCAGCCATTTTTCAAGTTCCAGCAGGTCGGTGCCCTCGACATGGACCTTGATGTGCCATCCGAAGGGCTTGACCATGGCCACGGCGCGTTCGAACACTTCGCGCGGGACACGCTGTTGCTTCATGAAGGATGCAAATGCAAACCGCAGACCACGCACGCCAGACGCGTGCAGCGCCTCAACGTCACGCTCTGTGATCGTCTCTGTGAAGCGAGCTACGCCGCGCAATCGTGGATTGCGCAGCAGCATGGCGCCAAAGGCATCGTAGTCGGCCACTTCTGCCGTACTCTGGACAGCCACCCCGCGGTGGATACCGATGCGTGCGTGCATGGCATCCAGGGCTTGAACGGTCGCTTCCATTGGCTGGTAGGCGCCGGTGCCGGCGGCACGCGTGGCGGCGCCGTGCTCAAACACGTGAAAGTGGCAATCCCACGCATCGGGAGGAGTTTGATAAGTCATAGTGTTCTCAGTCCAATCGAATGTTGGCACGCCGCACAACCGGGCTCCACCGCTCGGAAAACGCCTTCAGCATCCCCTGGAGTTCCTCAGGGGTGCTGGACGTAGCGGTCAGCGCGTACTCGCTCAGCTTGGCCTGCACATCAGGCAAAGCCATAATTCGCCGCATTTCCTGGTTCAATTTCAAGAGCACGTCCTGCGGAGTGCGCGCAGGTGCGACTAGACAGAACATTGAAAGCATCTCCATTCCTGGCAGTCCAAGCTCACCCACGGTCGGCGTCTCAGGCAAAGACGGCATGCGCACGCGCGAGGTGACTGCAAGCGGTGCAATACGCCCCTCTTTGATAAAAGGTAGGTTGGTCAGCGGAGCGTCTATGGAGAGATTGATATCGCCGGCAAGGAGTGCCGTGGTGGTTGGCTGCGAACCGCGATAGCTGATCAGTTCGCCCTGCACTTGAGCGGATCCCTTCATCGCTTCCCAGACAAGTTGCGAAACAACCGCTCCAACCCCGACATTCATCTTGTCGCCGTTCGCCTTGGCATAAGCAATCATCTCCGGCACCGACTTTACCGACATTTTTCTCGGGTTAGACAGTAGCAGGAGCGGTTGCGTCGTCAAGAGGCTGACCGGGGCAAAATCGCGATCCGGATCGAAAGGAAGCTGCCGATAGAGGGCTTTCGTCAGAGTGAGAGTGAAATCAATCGCAATCATGAGCGTGTAGCCGTCCGGCGCTGAGTTAGCGACGTAGCCGGCCGCGATCAGCGTATTGCCTCCCGGCCGGGACTCGACCACCACGGGCTGCTTCAAGCTGTCCTGCAACTTTTCGCCGATCACGCGCGCCAGGACGTCCGCGCTGCCGCCCGGCGGAAACGGGTTAACGATGCGGATCGGCTTATTCGGATACGGAAGCTGCGCGAAGCTGGCGACCGGACTGGCCAATGCGGCAGCAAGCATGAGTCGGCGCAGACTTGAGCGGGGTTTGTTCATGTTGTCTCCTTTATGTTATCGGCCGACGCCTTTTGAAAGCACGTGGCCCCAGGCCGCCTTCCCGCCGCTTACAACACGGCTGGTCGCCAAAGCCTTGACGTCCAACGAATGGTAAGATACAAACATACGTTGTGCAATCAATGTTTTAGGACAGTCATGGAACAGCGAGAAGAAAATACTACCCCGGTGCGCGAACGGTGTGTGACGTCGTATCCCGCTCGGCGGGCGTATCGGCCGGGCGTGGTCCACCCTCCGAAAGTGCCTGGCGTCCAGGGGACCATCGACATCCACTGCCACGCGCATGAGGGCCAACAGGACGCCCTGTCGCTGGCCAAGCTGGCTTCAGAGAGCGGAATGGCGGGCATTCTGTACAAGACCGTCGGCCCGATCTCGGGGGAGTACCAGCCGGCGCGAGAAATGGAAAAAGTCCGCGAGGGCCTGCATCGCTGGGCCGATGAGACCGGCATCGCGCCGGTCCAGTGCTGGGCCGGGTACGGCATCACAATGGACAACAAGACGCCGTCGCTCGAGAAGCTCCAGCACCACCTGGAGTCAGGCGTGGCAGGTATCTGGTTGCCGGTTTTCAACCACGCGAACACCTACAATAAGGTTGGCGGCAAGGCCATCTGGATGGACAGCTCCGCCGATCCGGCCGCACACACGCCTCCTCTGCCCTGGGACGAGGCCGTGAAGCATGGTCACTATATGATCGACGCGCAAGGTCGCCTGAAGCCGTTCTACGAAGACGTGGTCCGCATGGTGGCGGACCACGACGTCGCGCTTTTCTTCGGCCACGCGACACATCCGGAGATCGAAGCGATCGCCGACCTGATCGTGCGTTTGGGGTTCAAGCGAGGTGTGATCGACCATCCGTTCAGCCCCTTCGTGGACCTCTCCACGCAACAGATGCGGGACATGGCGGCGGCCGGCATCTACTTGAACTTCACCTACGATGAGATTTCTCCGCTGCTTGGAATTGATCCAAAGCGCATCTACGACGCCATCCGCGCAATTGGTGTGGAACAGGTGACGCTGTCGAGCGATGCCGGCGAACCGCTGTTTCCCCATTCAGTGGAATGCATGCGGCTGATCCGGGGCTATATGGAAGCCTTCGGCCTCACTTCAGCTGAACTTGAGCGAATCTGCTGTGAGAATCCTGCCAAAGTCGTGAAGTTGGGTCAGTGGGCCACTGCTGGCTGACCAAAGCGCCAGGACGAACCGGGCTGTGCAGCTGTTGCTGCCATGCCGCCAAACGCCCGGCGCTCCTAACACTTTTCGATTTGTCTGTTGTCTATAATCCTGTTCCATGACTACATCGCCGAGCAGTAAGACCGTCCGCAGGACGCAAGAGCAACGCAGCGCGAGCATGGAGCGCGCGCTCCTGGATTCCGCCGTCAGCTGCATCCTCGAATTTGGGGTGGCGGGAGCTCCTGTGAACCTCATCGCGCGGCGGGCAAATGCCACCGGGGGCTCAGTCCAGCATCACTTTGGCACGCGCGACGGTCTGCTTCTTCGCGTCGTCGAAGATTTTGGCGATCATCTTCAGGCAGTCACACAGGCCAACATCGCGAGCTCCGCGTCGATTGAAGAGCGTGTGAAGGAAATCTGCGATGCCTCTTGGAAGATCGTTGGCAGCCCACAATACCTGGCGGTCACACAAATCCTGCTGGCCGCGCAGCACAATGAAGCGCTGTACGACCAGCTGTTCCAAAAACTCAAGAAATATGAGGCATCACTCGACGCCTATTGGGCCCAGATCTTCACGGGCACGGGCCTTGGCCGATCTACCCTGACGACTGTCCGGCGCCTGGCAATGGCCACCTTCCGAGGGCTTGCCTTGCGAAAGCAGTACCAGAGCACGCTGCCGCGTTCAATGCCCGAACTCGATTTGCTGAAGGCCATGATCTGCAGCGTGCTTACCCGGGAGAAGGAAGAGACGCCTTAAGTGGTGCCGTAATCAGCACCGCGAACGACTAACGTACATAACTGGGCAGTATGTACCGTACTTTTCAAACGAGCTATGGGGGCCGCTGTCACTGCCGAAAGACTTTAGCGGCTAAAAGTTAGCTTACCTGCGTGCAGCAAAAGCCTGGCTCGAGATACTGTGTAGCTCTAACTTGTCATTCGAAGTCATGAATGTCTGGTCTCGACCCAAAGCAGACGGTCACGTCCGGCTGCGATCGGCCAACTGCGGCCCTGGGTTATGGCGCGCGGTACGCGACTCGGCCCGAAGGAGCCCTCAAGTAGCGATACAGTCGAATCGCGCCTACCATTACGCACTAGAATCAGCAGCTCGTTTCCGCCAGACAAGGAAGGTTGAAGTGCATCTTGTGCGTGTTCGCGTCCGGAACTTTAGAGGCATCGCTTACGGTGAGGTCCACCTCAATGGACACACTGCTTTTATCGGTGACAATAACGCCGGCAAGTCCACATTGCTGGAAGCGGTGGACCTGGTACTTGGCCCGGAGCGCCTGAGTCGCCGTCCTGTAATTGATGAGCATGATTTCTATGCCGGTACGTACGTAGACCCGACCAAGAACGAGGTCGTCCCGATCCAGATCGAGGTTATTGTCGCTGGACTCTCTGATGAGCAGTTGCGGCATTTCCGCGAGCATATCGAGTGGTGGGATACACAGGCCGCGACATTGCTTGTGAGGGCACCGCCTGAGGGAACAGACGCCCCCCATGTTGGTGCGGCAATACGCGTCTTCTTCAACGGCTGGTATGACACAGAAGAGGACGACTTCGCTGGGGATACCTATTACGCCACTCCCGAAATGCCGGATGGCTCCTACCTGCGGTTCTCTGCGGGCGACAAACGAAAGTGCGGTTTTCTTTATCTTCGCACCCTACGAACCGGCGCCCGTGCGCTCAGCCTTGAGCGAGGCTCTTTGTTGGACGTGATCCTTCGGTTGAAGGAAACACGACTGACAATGTGGGAAGACTTGCTCGACCAACTGAGGGCATTGCCAGTTGGAGAGACCGAGGATATCGGCGAGTTACTTGACGCAGTCCAGAATGCATTACGGCACTACGTACCATCCGATTGTGCAGAGCAACCCCATATGCGGGTTTCGGACCTCACTCGCGACATGCTCCGCCGAACCCTGACTGTCTTCATGGGCACGGGTGCTAAGAGGCCGGATGGATCCATCTACTCCGCGCCATATCAGCACCAGGGTACTGGCACGATCAACACACTGGTATTGGCTCTGCTGTCCATCATCGCCGAGCTCAAGCAAAGCGTGATCTTCGCGATGGAAGAGCCAGAGATCGCGCTTCCGCCGCACACCCAGAAACGAATCATCAATTCGCTGCGCCAGAAGTCGGCCCAGGCCATCTTCACCTCCCACTCACCCTACGTGCTGGAGGAATTCGAGCCTGCCCAGGTGGTGGTTCTTAAACGTACAGCCGGTGTCATGACCGGAATCCCTGCGACATACCCACCGGCAGTTAAACCCAAGGCTTATCGCAGCGAATTTAAAGCTCGGTTCTGCGAAGCCCTATTGGCACGCTACGTACTTGTGCTTGAGGGGCGTACGGAGTTCGACGCACTGCCTGCCGCCGCCCGCCGGCTTGGGGAGTTGGATCCCTCACGATACAAAACACTCGAAAACCTTGGGGTGGCCATCGTCGATGCCCGCGGCGAGACCAATGTCGCTCCGCTGGGTGCGTTTTTCCGGTCACTCGGCAAGATTGTTTTCGCGGTGTTCGACAAGCAATCGCCGGAGGCCCTCGCAGCCATCAAGGCCTCAGTCGATCACCCTTACGAGTCTGCGAACGCAGGCTTCGAACAGTTAGTGCTGCAGGGGGCGTCTGAGACCGCGCTCCGCAGCTATGCCGCTGTTGTAGTTGCTGGCGGCGATTGGCCGCAGCATCTCGCGGCATGGGCGCCAACACCCGCAATGCCGTTGGCCAATCTGCAGCTGGCTCTGTCGCACTATTTTGGCTGGGCCAAAGGTGGTGGCGATGCGGGTGACTTGCTCGCTTCCTGCCCAACCGCCAACGACATGCCTGAATACGTGAGAACCACGCTGGCAACCATCAAGAGCGTCATTGAGCCGCCACCTCCACCTCTGTTACCTCAATTACTTCCGCAGGTAGCCGGCGTGCCCCTACTCCCAAAGGTTGCAGCCAAGCCGGCGCCATTGGCAGCCGCCTATGGGAGGTTTCAACCGTTCCCGCCCCAGCCTTTGGCATGACTGAAGTGTGGACCGATCAGAAGCGCGGCTTTCTGGCGTGCACCGGACACGCGTTGGCGCTGGGTGGCCCTGGGGCAGGCAAAACGCACGTCGCGCTGGTGAAAGCTCGTGATGAGATTCGCTCAGGAATACTCAGGCCAGGCCAGAAGATCCTCTTCTTGAGCTTCGCCAGGCCTACCGTAGCGCGCATCATCGAAAAGGCCTCTGAGCTGATTTCTCGCGAGGACCTGAAGCAACTGGAGGTCAGCACGTACCATGGTTTCGCATGGAGCATTCTTCGAAGCCATGCCTATCTGTTGAATGGCAGGCCGAGCCTGAAGCTTCTGCCACCGCCCGAAGCAGCAGCGCATTTGGCAGACATAGATAAGGCCCAGCACGAAGATGAGAAGCGACGCCTTTTCGAGCAGGAGGGCTGCCTTCATTTCGACTTGTTCGCAAGCTTGGTCAGCGAATTGCTTAGCCGGAGTGATCGACTAAGCACCATTTTCTCCGACGCCTATCCCATCGTCATCCTCGACGAGTTTCAGGACACAAACAGTGATGAATGGGCGCTGATCCAGCAGCTTGGAAAACGCAGTCGCCTTATTGCACTGGCCGATCCCGAACAGCGGATCTATGAGTTTCGAGGTGCTGATCCTAGGCGGGTGGGCGAGTTTCTGGACACCTTCGGCGCCGACCACTTCGATTTCGCAGGTGAAAACCATCGCAGCAGCGGTACCGATATCGCGACCTATGGGAATGACCTGCTCACTGGCGCAAACAGGGGCAAGACCTATCAGCACGTCAAAATTACGCGTTACGGCTTCCTGTATGGAAAGAGCCTGCACTTCAGCGCAAAGGCGGCAGTGTTCTCGGCGTTGGACCGTCTCAAGAAAATACCGAACAAATCTATCGCGATCCTGGTGCCATCCAAGCGGCTGATGCTCGAGCTTTCTGAGTACCTTTCTTCTGCAGCTGATGGCCTGCCAGAGCTAGATCACGACGTTGCAATGGATGCGGAGCCGCCGGCTCTAGCCGCTGGTGTTATCGCCACACTACTGGAGGGGGGTACGTCTGGAGATGTGGCGAGCCGCATGCTCGGCGCGCTTCACACGCACATTCGTGGTCGTCGAGGAAGCAGGCCTACGCCACAGACCGAGCTGGATCTGGCGGGTGCTCTTAGCGGGTTCCTCTTCTCTGGAAAGATCCGCGGGGCCAAGCGCCACTTGATTGTCAGCGAAGTTCAACGCATTTCGCAATTACGGCAGCAACTGCAGTTGACGGGGGACCCTTCGGGAGATTGGCTATACCTGCGCGGCCTTTTGGCATCGTCTACAGCGGAAGCGTTGAGACAAGTTGCAACGGATGCTCGCTACCTACGACTGCTTCATCGTGGCTCAGTACTGCGGACCACCCTGGGGGTGCTGTGGCGCACGCAGGGTGGATACAAAGGCGCTGAAGCGGCGGTTCGCAGTGCCTTGATGCAGGAGCATTTCGCTGCAGCTCCAAAGGACTGGCGCGGCATCCACCTAATGACGATACATAAGTCCAAAGGGAAGGAGTTCGACGAGGTCATCATCTACGACGGCCTTTACCAGCGCATCGCCAAAAACCCGCAGGACCCAAATACCTGCGCTCAAGACCTTTTAGCTCTGCGGGTGGGCATAACTCGGGCGATACGCCGGACAACCATTGTGACGCCGAAACGCGATTACTGCCCTTTCCTGTGAATCAAGACTTCGCCTGCTTACACCTCTTCCTGCTAACCCTGGCCGCAGCTGAAAGCGCTCGTAGTCGCGCCAGAGGTAAAGAGCTCCTCAGTCCCAAAATCGTCGGCACGAAATGGCTCACGTTAAGTCCGCTTTTGGCCGTTAATGGACATTCAATATTATCCGTGGAACATAGCCGACTGCTAACACCGTGATTCAACGGAGCAGCGGATTATTCAACTGCCCGCCGTGAGCAAGTGGGGGTCTCATACTATTTTCAGCATTGCAGTGGAGCGGAGCGGCTGAACGGCAAACTCGTAGTGGGCGCGCAAGCGTCATTCAACCAGTTCGTGATGGGCCTCGCCCTGGATACGTTCCACCAACTTTATCCCGACGTGGCGGCGCTGGCCCGCGAAGGCTATCGCAGCGATCTCATCGAGTGGCTGAACAGGGTGAGCTCGACTTTGCGCTGCTCAGCACGACGCAGGAACTGCTGAACATGCAGACGCGGTCGATATCGCGTGAGGACCTGGTGGTGGTGGGCCACCGAGACACGCTCGCCGACCGCCTCGCACCTAGCGGCGCGGAACTCGCCAACTACAAGCTCGTGCTGCCGTCGCGCCACAAGTCGCTTCGCAACTTGATCGATGCGCAGTTCGGCCTGCACGGGCTCACACTGCGCCCCAACATGGAAATCGACGTCATGCAGAGCCTGCTTCACCAGGCTTTGCGGCCAGGTTGGCTGTCGATCGTGCCATCGACCACCCTTTTGCCAGAAATCTTCGGCGCCAAGCTAGTCGAAGCCAAGCTTGAGCAACCGCTGATTCGGCGCAACGTCGGTGTCGCTTGGCCGCGTCACAAGGCCCTCGACCCCGCGATGTACCGCTTTATCGGAGTGCTCTCGGAGACGTTGCTGAAAGTCCCAGGGCTGGAACTGGTGGCGGACAGCGCCGCGTAACGTCTAATCGAGCCGCTCGTCTATCTGCGCTACTAGGGCGGCAAGCACCACTTCCGTTGTTGTATTCGCCAGATGCGAGCCAACTGGCCCAAATCATATGGGCTGGTTCTCGAACCCGCCGCAGCGAGTGCAGCACCGGCTGAAATGCGATTGGACCAGCTGTGACTTACACATGAGTGTGCCGTAAGTAGCCGTTTGTGTTTCTGGACATGCGAACGTCAAGTCTGTTACTGGCGACCACTAGCAGATAAGTCAATTTACGCACGACCACAATTCTCCAAAACCACACGGCTCCGGCCGGAAATATCAAGCAAAGAGATCTTCGCGTTAGCAGAAAACGGCTTCCAGTTAAATGGCGGTGTGCGTAAATTGACTTTATCCGGCGGAGAGGTCTGGTGGCGTGAGAGTTCGACGGGCGGAGATACGTCGGCCGGCGGCTTGGCATCCGGAAAGTGATCTTCGTGGCGCCCCGCGACGGCGACCGTGAGCTCATATGAGTCAAGCGCTTTTGCTCGCCTTAAAGGAAACATCCCTGCCATTGTTTCAGGACACCACCGTCGACATATTGCAGCACCGCGTCAGCTGAAAACAGCGTGGCGAGGCAACCCACCCAAGCCGAACTGGACGGGACGGAGCTCGTGAATAACGAGCACAAGATTCGAAGCGGCTTTAACCAGAGTCAAGGGCTCACTCACGATTAAGATGGGAGCATCACCCACCGAGGTTGGTGGAAGACCACCGCCAAGGGCTAACCATTTGCCAACATCCCACCGCCGGTTGCCCTCCATGCGGCGGCGGTTTTCTAGCTATGTCTAAATTCTGCTTGGCATAACAGATACTATTTAGGCGATGATAGTAAGCATGGCGAATATTTAAGTGCGGTAAAATACTGTTCAATAGCAATAAGGGTTATTTAGGGGTCGAATGAAATCCTAAATGACGTCAGTTGTCCTACTGTAATGGACGTAATCATTCGATCATTTAGTGATTGAGGCTAACTTGTCGAAATACGGCGGAGCTCGCACTGCGGCCGCGCGCAAGGGCGAAACGGATTTTTGGCCGGCAGGCAGTCTGGCTTCATGGAGAGATGAGGCTGAGACATCGTTTCACGCCTGGTTAGCCCAGCAAAGAGTCGGCGGGATGCGTCACTTCCGAGAGTCTTCCAAGGAAACTTACTGTGCCATGTTCGCCACCTGGGCTGGCTTTCTTTTCGACAAGCGAATGACGGTGCTCGAAGCGACAAGCACCGAGGCGTCGGAGTTTTTTGGCGACAAAGCCCTAGTGCCGGTATCTCGCCGACGGTATCTCCAGCTGCTCGACAAGGTGTATCAGCACCTAATCAGTGTTGGATGGGCCCTTGAGCACCCACTGCAAGGCCTGCTTCGGTTAGAGCGGGAACTAGCGATCGCGCTTCCGGTGGGTCTGGATACGGACCAGTTAGGAAAGCTTGAACAGGTACTGGCAGTGATGAAAGGTACCAAGGCACCGCGCGATCGCAGTCTTGCGGCACTGATGGTCGGAGGCGGTCTACGCAGCAATGAAGTCATCAGGCTGAGATGCACTGAGCTCCAACCTAATTTCGGCATTGAGGTCAAATCGCACACCGTCCATCCCGAGCACTCAACGTTGGTCCTGCCAGATGGCCCGTGGCGGATGTGGCTAGAGCAGTGGCTGCAAGAGCGTCGCGCGCGCAACGTCCCTGGGGAGCTGCTTTGCCCCGCTGCTGCAAACGGCAAAGCATTTACGACTTCCGGGCTCTATCGGCGAATCGATCACTGGTTTTCCTTGGCGGGCATTGAACCTGCACAGGGCGGAGCCAATGTACTGAGGAACACCTTCGCGCGCCTTGCGCTAGAGAGCAACCGATATACGGTCGTACAGGTGCAAGGTTTCATGGGTCATGCAGAAATCCGAACCACTGAGCGACATCTTGCTCAAGCGCCGGCAGCCGTCGGTGAGGACGTGGCCTATTAACAGGGTCCAATACCCATCAAGAATTCTAAAATGCGGCTGAAATTAGGCTGTCGCAGGCCGACTAGTTTCTGGTTGTACCGCTAAGCGCTATGTTGACGTGTTTCCCAGGCGGAGACAGTCACCTCTGCGGGTCTGTTCTCCGCTCACCAGTGGGCGTCCGGCCTTGCAAACCTCCTTCCGGCAGGTCTTAACTTCCTTGTCTTCTCCTGGGCGCTAAGAGTTTCCCTCGCCTGCATCACCTCATCCCTGATGGCTACAGCCTGCAGCAGAGCATGTTGGGGTTCCTGCTTCGTCGTGCTGAGTTTGCCGCGGGCAGTGGCATGTGTCTCCAGGATATGAACGGCACGGTCTTTCTATGCAATGCGACGCTGCTCAAGCCAGTTGCGTTCCGCAAACAGTTCGACGCCCCGAGCTTGATGTTCACCGACTCAGGCAAGCAGCAGTCTTACGCACAGATGATGTCGTTTCAATTCGCCAACATCGCGGATCCCGCCAAGGACGAACTCGCGACGTTGCCTGATGGGGAGCATCAGAAGTTCATCGTGCAGATGGCCGCGGTAATCCAGAAATCACCGACAAGGAGGTCGACCACGTCAAGGGCCCGAATACCAAGCGTCTCGCCAGCGAGGAAGTCGATCTTCC